>CASCWU010000035.1 GCA_949155905.1 uncultured Lachnospiraceae bacterium | reverse complement strand
AACATCTATGCTGGAAACAGAGTTCTTACTTATAAAGTTGTAAAGTGGTGTTAATACTATTCAGATTCTTTAATTCCAAACCGTGAATCCCACGATATGCCTTTATATCAATCTGCCGGATATGTCTTGCCATAAAATCTCCTCCTGCCTCGTCTGAATAACCCCCCCCCATCACAAACCGAATTCCATTCTTTTCCCACCTCTGCTGCCTGTTCCGTCAGCATACTACCATCTTCTTCCTATCTCTGGCTTATCATTCTCTCTTCAGTATAACAAAAGCGTACCCAATGTCAATATGGTACGCTTTGTTCTTCCACTCTATTCCCTTATTTATTTGTTCCCCGGATTCCTTGCCCCTTCTATCCGCTTCCCATTTTCATCAAACCGCCTCTTTAGCTCCCGTTCCACCGGCAAAATCGTCAGTACCATCGCCGCGCACCCAAGCATCGCTTCGATCCCGCCCCAGATTCCGACTACCGAGGTTCCCCTTCCAAGCACTGGCAACATCAAAACCGCGATAACCGGAAGCAGTATCCAGCCTGCCTTCCACCATACCCGGCCAAAATACTGCTGGGCAAACTCCCAAGCCTCCTGGCTCCGCTTGGATCTGGCCGTACGGTATCCATAATAATTGTTGATTTCCCCTGGAGAAGAAATCATAAACAGCTTTCCAAATACAATCATCAGAACCGGCAGCAGCAGGTTCATCAACAGCATAAATATCCAAAACACCATCCCGCATTCCTCCCTTTCCAGCCTTCCTTCCTGGTTTCGTTTTCCTTCTAGCGGACATACAGCCCGGCCAACTTCAGCTCCCGGTCGTAGGTCAGACGGTAGGTTACGCTCACATGTTCATAGGTTACAGTGATTTCTCCCACTGCATAGCGTACATTCTCCTGTACCAATTCCGTCAGATAAATCGCACCCAGACTTTTCCTCTCTCCCCAGTCCCCGGCAACTGTTTCTTTTATCTCTTTTAGCTTTTCTTCTGTCAGATACTCCTGCATTTCCGGAATCGCATTTTCCTGAAGTGTCTTTGATTCTCCGGCATCAAACCATTCCACCGTCATTTTCATGGCAGCTTCTACCTGCTCCTTATCAAAATAACGGCTTTTCTCAATCGGCAGCGTCTTTGGCAGCATCCAATAAATTGCCGCAGCTATCAGCAGGATAAAAGCGGCTACGCAGGCAACGATGGTGATTCCCCGGTTTCTGGCGTATTGCTTTTTTTCCTCTGGCGGAACGGTTTCGTTAAAGGCAGCGGCTACCTCCCCTGCTGTTCCCATCTGGGAAAAAATCTCTCCTAGTTCTTCTCCTGTTTCCTTTCTCAGCTCAATATCGGCCAAAAGCTGTCTTTGGAACTCTTTTTTCCGGCTCCTGCCGCACGTCAGCTTCCCGATAACGGCATTGACATACTGCTTCTCCGTCATTCTTCTCCCTCCCATTTTGTCCAACTGTTATCCTATTCTTCCATAATCCGTTTGGTTCCGTCCAAAATCCGTTCCCAAACCGTCCACATCTCGGTAAGCGCCTTTCTTCCCGCCTCCGTAATCTCATAATATTTCCGCGGAACTTTCCGTGAATTTTTCTGCGGATTTTTCCGTGGAGACTTCTGTGACATCTGTTCTTCCTCGATCTCGCTCCAACGGCTGATTACCAGTCCATCATCCTCTAAACGATACAATACAGGATAAAGCGTCCCATCCTTTAAAGAAAAAACCTCCTCGCTTTTTTCTTTCATCTCCTGAATAATCCGATAGCCATGCTTGGGTTCTGTTTCCAGAAGCTTCAAAACCAGCATATCCAAAACGCCCTTTTTCATCTGACGCTCGTATTTTTCCTTCATATCTGTTCCTTTTTTCATTTTAACTCTGTTTTATACTTTCTATTACTAAGTATATTGTAAAACCAAGATTTTGAATTGTCAAGAAAATTTTCCGTATTCTTTTCTTTTTTTCTTGCATTTTTTAAATCAATATGATATTATTATGATATCATATTGATTGGTTTGAAAAACCAGCTATCTTACAGAAATGGGGGAACCTTTTATGGAAGAAAAAATTTTAACCAGCAAAAAGAACGGAATGCTTGTATTGCTTTCGATTCTTCTGCTCTATGTCCTGGCAATTACCGGAGCGATCCTCGGCGGTATTCTCGTCGAGCGAACCGGGAATCCTGCTCTGCTGATCGTATGCCTGATCGTAATATTCCTGGCCTGGATTCCGCTTTGCGGCCTGACCGTACTAAAACCGCAGGAGGCCGTGGTCGTTACGCTATTTGGCCGCTATGTTGGTACGTTAAAGGGAGACGGCTTCTATTTTATCAATCCGTTCTGCTCTACCTTTAACCCGGCAGCTAAGACAAAGCTCAACCAAAGCGGGGACGTCCAGACAACCGGCGGAATTGCCGCCCTGGCCGGAGCTGCCCTTGGCAACGCCTCGTCTGCTGCAACATCTGCCGAAGCGATGAGCAAAAAGATTTCCTTAAAAATCATGACTTTAAACAACAGCCGCCAGAAAATCAACGATTGCCTGGGCAATCCGGTAGAAATCGGCATTGCTGTCACCTGGAAGATTGTCGATACAGCCAAGGCCGTCTTTAACGTAGACAATTACAAGGAATTTTTATCTCTTCAATGCGACAGCGCCCTACGGAATATCGTCCGTCTGTACCCTTACGATGTATCGCCAAACGTTGATACAACCGGGGACGGCGTAGCAGATGAAGGCAGTCTGCGCGGCTCCAGCGAGGTCGTCGCCGCCCGTATCCGGGATGAAATCCAGGCGCGGGTAGAGGTGGCCGGGATCGAAATTGTCGAAGCACGGATTACCTATCTGGCCTATGCGACCGAAATCGCCGCTGTCATGCTTCAGCGTCAGCAGGCTTCTGCCATCATCGACGCCAGGAAAATGATCGTGGACGGTGCGGTCGGTATGGTCGAAATGGCTTTGGAACGGTTAAACGAGAACGATATCGTCAAGTTGGATGAAGAACGCAAGGCTGCAATGGTATCCAACCTGCTTGTCGTCCTCTGCGGCAATCACGACGCACAGCCGGTCGTCAACTCCGGCAGCCTGTATTAGCCTATGGCGGATTCCACCAAAAAACAGATTCCTCTCAGGCTCTCTGCCAAACTTTACGAAGCCATTGCCGCCTGGGCGGAGGACGACTTCCGCTCTGTCAACGGGCAGATTGAGTACCTGCTGACGGAATGTGTCAGGCAACGGAAGAAAAATGGAAAGTACGTTTCCGAGGAGATCGACGTTCCTCCAGAGTTCGATATCTAAGAAAATAGCAAAGGAAACTAACAGAGGAAACCGGGAACGCCATGAAGAAACGGTTCATGACGTTCCCGGCCAGGTGGGGGAAGAAAAGGGATGTATGATTATTCTCTATGTAGAGGAACCAGAACAAATGGAACGGGTACAGCGGCTGCTCTTCTGTTCTATTAGCTGACCGGCCTTCATCTGGAATATCCGGTCGGCCAGCTCCGCCGCCTGCAAATCGTGTGTTACAACAACTACGCAATATCCCTGCTGGTGCGCCAGATCCTGTAAAATCCGGAAAATATGCCCGGTGTTCTCCTCGTCCAGATTCCCGGTCGGTTCATCGGCTAAAAGAATCCGCGCCCCGGAGGAAAGCGCACGGGCGATAGCTACTCTCTGCTGCTCTCCGCCGGAAAGCTGGGACGGGAACCGCTTATGCTTCTCCTTCGTAATCCCTATTAGCTCCAGCAATTCCTTGGCACGTTTTTCCGCTTCCTTTTTTGTTTCTCCCTTTAATTCCATCGGATAGCAGACGTTTTCCAGGATGCTTAAAAGAGGGAACAACTGGAACGACTGGAAAATCATCGAAATTCGTTCTCTGCGATAACAATCAAAATCCATCCTGCTAAGAGGCTCTCCGTCTACAAACAGCTCCCCGATGGTCGGACGATCCAGCCCCGCCATTAAAGAAAGCAACGTAGTCTTTCCACTCCCGGAAGGGCCGATCACTGCACATAGCTGACCTCCTTCAAAACAACAGGATACCCCCTTTAAAACCTGCTGCCCGGTTTTCTGATATTGATACTGTACCTCCTCTAACCTTAACTCTGCCATACCATAACCTCCTATTTGAGCCCATCAAAGATGGGCTTAGTTCCGTCTCTTCACTTCGAGCCGGGCTCCGTCCCGGCTTCACCCCTATGAGGGGGAGAGAAATCCTGTCGCAATAGATCCACGCCCTTCGGGCGCGTCAGGATTTCCTCCCAGGGGCGTTTCAGTTCCGAGATTGTTTTGAGCCGAACCCTGTTCGGCTTAGTTCCGTCTCTTCACTACAAGCCGGACTCCGTCCCGGCTTAACCCTGGATAATGGGAGAAAATTCCCCCAGGGGTACTTTCGCTCCAATGCTATTTTTCTACTCCTTCTCCTGCAGCAACGCCAGCGGACTTCTCCTGGCAACAGCTACGCATCCGGTCAGAATACCAACTAAATTCCCCAGAAAATACACACCCACGGCTATCCAGATCCCTTCCTCAAGACCTTTATAACGCAGCCAGCCAAGAAACAGGCCAAGCAATACTCCAGCCAGGCAAACAAGCAGTTGTTCCGCGCCAAGCTGCAGCCCAACAGAACGAACCGAGCTTCCCAGCACTCGCATCGTCGCTGCCTCCTTCCACCGATGCAATAGCAGCAGGATCTGAAATCCAACCCCTATTGCCAGGGATACCACGACGGCTACCGGATAAAGAATCCCAAACAAAGAAACTGTCCGTTCT
Organism: uncultured Lachnospiraceae bacterium; assembly: GCA_949155905.1. Lineage (GTDB taxonomy): Bacteria > Bacillota > Clostridia > Lachnospirales > Lachnospiraceae > MGBC131033. The sequence goes on along the minus strand of CASCWU010000035.1, from coordinate 29,788 downwards.
AATGGTTCCACTACCTTATGCAACTCTTCATCCCAGATAAAAAGGCGAAGAAAGGAGTATCCCTGTTCCCCTGAAACGATATTCTTTAGTTCTTCTTCTCTCTCCAATAATTTACGGTTCTGTTTGGAATCAAAAACAAACTGCGCTTTCTGATAATAATAATCCTCTCCTACCAGCTCCTGGAGTGCTGTTCCCTGCATAATAAAAGCAGCCCCAAGATTATTCATCTCTGTACCCGTTCCTCCCATAGTTACCTGATAAGAGCCTACAATCCGATAGTAAACGCCTTTGCTTACCGTTTCATTCGAAAGCTGATGACACAAAAGCACCCCATCTCCTGCATGAAGCCCAAGCATCTGCATATATCCTTCTGGTATCAAAACTTCACAAGCGCCTTTATCCTTTTTTTCTCTTTCCCTTGTAAAATGGCTGCCATTATACCCCTGATAAAACTGTACCTCCAACTGCGAACCTGTTTTTTCTAAAAAGCTTTCCCAATCATAGATTCCAATGAGAGGGATATCTACCAGGGCAGGTTTCTCCGCCTCCTGCGGCCTACCTGTTTCATCTGTCAGCCAAGCATCTGTTGCCCAGGCAGATTCCTCCACATAGATTTCAGAAAACAAACCGGTTTCTGTTAGCTTTGCCACAATCTCAGGTGGAATAAAGCCTCCGCCCTCCCTCCCATTTAAACTGACGGAACTATCTATCTTTTTGATTTCCCCTTCTACCATGGTATTCTGGTAAAGGATTTCTATTTCTTTCTGATAGGAAGACATGGTTTCTCTCATCCAGCCAACTAAAAGCACCAGTCCAATCCCCATTCCTACCAGCAAAAGGGACTTTGCCCTTGTCCGCAGAATATGTCTTTTTAAGTAGCGTGTTCTGGCAGCAAGGATGTTTCTGCGGACAGGGAGACGGTTGGCTGCAGTTTGGAAAGGAACGCCTCTGTCCAATCCCAAATCCTGCGTTTTCTGTTCCTTTTCCCTCGCCTGTTCTTCTTCCCCGTTTTCCAGAGCAGCCCTCCTGCCGGTTCCCTGCCTTGCCCTGGTAGTTCCCTGTAACAGCGATAATACCGGCTTCCTGGCCAAAACCAGGCTATAAAAAAGAAAAAGGAGAACTGACGCTAACAGAATCGCCGCCACTATCAGAAAAAACCAGCCTATCGACAAAGAAACCTCCGGCTCTCCTACCGTTTGTCCTGCAATCGTTGATACAGCCGCCGCCTCTTCTTCTAAAACTTCTTCTGGGGAGATCTCTGTGGAAGCCACTCCAGTCAGAGAGGCTAATACCGTTCCAGCATCCCGAAGCATTTTCTGCCAGCCAAGGACGCCTCCCAGTAGAATGCCAGGAAGCAAAACCCAGCCAAAGGAAAGAGACATTCCGAGTACCGCCCTACCTGCCGGAAGCCCTAACGCCCGCGCAATGGCATACTCCTTTTTACGTTGTGACAAATACAGGCTGCAAGCAGCTACTAACAGAACAGCCAGCACGATTCCAAATAAAACCGTTCCGAATAACATAGAACGTTTTAATTCTCCCGCTGTCTTTAAAAAATTTTCTGCATTGTTTTCTACAAATATAATTTGATATCCTGCTTCTTCCAGTCTTTTTCCGTATTCCTCTAAAAAGCGTTCCTGATCATCTGGATTTTGCAATACAAAGCTATAGCTGCCTTCTCCCCCGCTTTCTAACAGATCACGTCCATATCCAGGAGAAAGACAGGAAGCTGGTACAAACATCCTTGTTCCATACATAGACAGGTAAGGGTAATAGAGATCATTATAAATCCCAACAATTTCCAGTTTGGCTTCAATTCCATTTCCGCCTATTTTTTCTTTCCATTCCTCCCAATTTTCCCATAACGTGTAACCAGCCCAATGCTCCATCCCCTGCTCCTTTTCCAGTTTCACAGAAAGGGTATCTCCTAACTGAAGCCCCCGGAGCTTGGCAAATTTTTCATGGATGACACAGACCCTTCGTTCCTCTGCATCATCTTCCTCTGTCAGTATACGCCCTTCCACCATATAATATTTTTTAGAAGCCTCCTGGAATTCGGGCATCCGACTCATATTTTTTGTTCCGTTTACATTCATCATAGATTGATTGTGATTTAAATACTCCGCATAATCAAAAAGCTCTGCAAGCTCCGGTTTGGAATCCTCTGCCTCACCAGATACCTCATAAAAATAATAAGATCCCTCTGGAAGAACTCCTCCCGTTGGAAGGAGGGGGAGTAAAATCAGCGTTGAACCTGCCCTTCCTTGAGAGGCGGCCCATATTCCATTCATCCCAAAGCTTTCATAATAATAGCCCCGAATCAGGTAATCTTTTCCTTCTTCCAGGTTTTCATATTCCTTTAAAAAGACTTCATCCTGTTTTAGTGGATAGTATCCCCTGTCTATCCTCCCTTTTGTTTCTATCTCCGGTAAACTGCGGATATGGACAAGACTTCCCTCTGACATATAGTCTTCATAAGAGGCTTCCACCGACTGGACACGAAAATCCAATTCATAATAACCGCCGCTTCCTTTTGGATTTTTTTCAAATTTACTTCCCTCCAGACGACCTACAAATACGCTCTCGTTTGTATGCTTATAGAAGGCAGCTTCCAGAGAAATTCCATCTACGTCCGGGTTCTGCATATCTATCAGACGCCCATCGCTATACAGACGGATATCCTCTAATTCCAAATAAGGACACTCCGAAATAATCTCCTGTCCTGCCCGCACATCCCACTTCCCTGTTAGATAACCAATCGGGCTATAATACTCTTCTAACATATCCGTCTTTTGCGCCACCAAAATCGCCTCTGCCGCATGGGAGGTAAACGCGAAACAGGCCGCCGCCAAGATAAGAACCAAAAGCAGCATACGGATAGGCTGCCGGAATAACGCTTTCCGGTAAATATTGGTAAAACAACGCATCTTCTCCCCTCCTGTTCTTCTGCCGTCCTATCGCACCGTTTCCCACGTCCAGCTCAGCCACACCCTCATCTCCGGATCCACCTGGTTCAACAATACACCGCCCTCTGGGACAAACGTCAGAATCGCTTCTCTTTTTTCCTCTCCCCGCCAGTCCACCTCAAGATTCATAGAAAAGCAGGTAGCCTCTATATCATACTCGTTTTCCCGGCCAAGCAGGTTTCTTATTTCCCTTTCCCCTGAGCTGGACAGCCGGATAAAAAGCTCTGCCAACGACATTTGCAGGGATTCTCCTTCTGGCAGAGAAACAAAGTCGGAAAGCTTCCCCTGCAGCCTGACAAATTTCGCCTCTTCGTTTATTTCATATTCTCCTTTTTCCACATCATAGCTCCCTTTCAGCACTACCTCTGCACCTGTCCCTGGCAAAGCCCCCGTACAAAGCCCGCCGCTGAAAAAATCCTTTTCTACAAGCTGCAGATCCTGCCCGGTCAGCTCCTGATATTCGGAATAGGTCATCCCCATATAGTCGATAATGTGCGGATATAGCCGGTAAAACTCCCCGGATGGCTCGGCTGACTTTCCGGCTGCCTGCTCCTTTTCCCCGGTTGCTTTCGCTTCCGGCTGATCCGTCAGGCACAGGGCCGCCAGCAAGACCGCTACCGCTATCCCTATGAAACCCTTCCCCCGTTTCGGCTGCCGGTACTGCAGCACATGCCGGATCCGCTTAAAAGAAGGGGATTCCCCAAATGCCAATGACAAAGCCGTCACCTTCCGTTTCCCAACCGCAAAGGATAATAACGAGGCGCTATAGCCTTTTTTGATTCCGGCACCAAGCTTCCTTAACACCGCCTCATCACAGCTCATTTCCATATCCTGTGTCATCAGAACATAGGAAAGCCAGGCCAGAGGATTGATCCAGTAAACCGAAAGCAGTACAAACGCGACAAGCTTCACGAACGGATCCCGCCGTCTGATATGGCAGCGTTCATGCTCCAAAATATAGCGTCTCTCTTCCTCCGGCAGATGAAACGGCAGGTAAATACGAGGCCGGAACAAGCCGAGTACAAACGGCGACGGCAGGTTCTGACATTCCCAGACATTCCCCTCCTGCCATACTGCCTCTCGTACCATCCGCCGACATCTGATATAAGAGACAAACCCATAGCAAAGCATCACGCCTGTCCCGATGAGCCAAATGAGGAAAAACAGGAAGCTAATCATCTGCCAGAAAGGAAATGCTTCCCCGTGTGCCAGAAGTTCTGGTTCCGCCAGCAACGTTTCCATCCCTTCCACTGTCTCAGACACGCCAGACTCCGCTCCGGCTGCCGAAAGCCCTTCTGCCGCCGCTCCTCCATTTTGGGAAAGCCGTTCCACCAGCAAAGAGCTTTCCTGCCCGCTCCACGCCTGTTCCGGCACCTTTACCAGATTAAACAGGCTGAATACCGACGGATAGTAAATTCCCACTATCATACGGATTCCGACCACTGCCCAGAGTAGATAAGCATACCGTTTCGGCAGCTTCCCAATCAATAGCCGTACCGCCAGCACGACTACGATAACAGCCAGTACAAGCTGGTTCCGGTATAAAAATTCTTGAAATATCTGACTGCAAGCTGTCATGTCTTACTCCTCCTTATGCTCGTCAATCATCCGCTTTAACAGCTCTGCTTCCTTTTCGGAAATCCGCTTCCCGCCTAAAAAGGCCGCCAAAAAGCTTGGCAGGGAGCCGTGGAACGTCCGCTCGACAAAATACTCCGATTCCTCGGCCTGTGTCTGTTCCTTTGGAATCAGCACCTCTACAACCGAATTCTCATTTTTTACATATCCTTTTCCCGACAGCTTTTTTAATACCGTATACGTCGTCGATTTTTTCCAGCCCAACTGCTCCTGGCACAGACGCACCAGCTCCCCGGAGCCCAACGGCGCGTGTTCCCATACGATGCACATAAAACGGTAATCACTGTCACATAGCTTTAAATATTCCATTTCTGGCCTCCTTGAATGGATGAAATTTTATTTGTTGTTTTAAGTCTATACTAATAGACCAAAAATGTCAAGTCTATTTTTATAGACCTTCTATATATTTTATTTGGCATTCTATATATTTTGTATTTTTCTTAAAGAGCGGAGTATTTAGGCAGAAAACATTGGAATGCCAAAGGTGTTCTTGGATATATAGGAAAAGACGGAAATTAAAAATCTTTTGCCAGAAAATTCATGACTTGCTTCAGCCGATCTACTAAAGTCAAATATCCCACAACAAGCTGACGGGACATCAAAATTCTGACACAGCAAGCTACGGGGCATTTAATCCTTGCTGCAGTCGCCAATTATCCATGCAAGCATGGCCACTTGGTTCGTTGCTTCGCAGAAATAAAAGTAAAAACTTCTTGCGTCTTATAGCCAGATGTGTTATATTAGATATGAAAAGGGAAAGCCATAGAAGCGGCCCACCCTATTTCATAGACGATCAAAACCCTCCGAAAAGGGTCAGCCGTCAACTATTTGCGGTAGTTGGCGGCTATTTTCTTTTGCTCTTGAAGATGGTATAGCATACCCCAACAAGAGCTACAATGAAAGTACAAAATTGGAATAATTCCGCATATGTAACATACATCGTATCGCCCTCCTTCCTTAGTCTGGAGGGCTGTCCTCTTAATTGCCAGAGGTTCCCTCCGAAAGTGGAGGGTAAGCCGCCTTTAGCTCTATGGTTTTCCCATGTCAATACTGTAGCATATTCCCTGCTTTTTGACAATATCCTTTTTGTTTTTCTGTCGCAAATAACCATCTTGTATAGGATAGTCTCCTAATATTCCCTAAATAACTCACTCTTCCGCTTTTTCCCTCATTTCCTCATACCTCTTTTCCTCTCTCTGCTTCCCCTCCCACGAACTCAAACCGCTCGTCGCCTCCCATTCCAGGCCGCTTATTACATCCTCCCAGGAGCTTCCCAACCCTATAATCCATGCCCGGTTTTCTTCGGAAAGCTGTTCCGGTTCCTCAATATCCCATTCCAGTGTATCGTCGATTATAGTATAACCCTCTCCGTCCCATTCCAACTCCAGCATTCCGGCACAACGTGTTTTCTGCAATATCTCGTCCACCCAAATATCCTCTACCACAGCCACCAGCCGGTAAGCCTCGCGCTTTTTCCCCTTCTTTTCCATCAGCAGCCTCCAGGCGCTCGAAATTTTGGAGCCGTTGAACTTTACTACCTCTGGAACCAGCCTTTGGTTCAGATAATCATAAATAGCCTGATCTCTCTTTTCCCGCTTTTCCCAATTCCTATTTGCAAGCTTCACCGCTTCCGCATACTCCGCCAAACGGCAACCGCCGAACTCCACCATTTCCCGGTAATCCTCCGCCTGCCTGGTTCTGCCGTTTTCTTCCTGCCCGCTCCCACCTGTCTGCCCATTGCCGGACGTTTCCGCCTCCTCCACTCTCTGGCGCAGCTCCTGGTAGTCTTCTTTATAATTACCGAACTCCTCTGTCATCGGCACGACGCAGCCATCCTCCGTCAAAATATAACTCCAGGCCAAATCTGTGCTGCAATAGTCAAACGCCTCCACCTGTAAAAAGACTACCATCCGTAATCCCTGGTAAGCGGGGATATGGCCATATCCTCCTAAAAACTTACTGGCTGGCTGTATCGTCAAATGATCCAGGTAGCACCCTGTCCGGTCGTAAAGATACTCCTCTACGTCCACCTCAAACAGTTCTCTTTCATATTCCAGCCTCCACATCAGCCCTGGCTCTGCCTCCAGTAGCCGGAGTACCTGTTCCTGACTTAGCACTTCTGCCCCCGGATCGCCAAACTGCTCCTGATAGGCGCTGCATAACTCCCTTTGCGGCATCCTTTCATACCCCTCCGTCACGGTCACTACCGCACAGATTTCCCGATTTCCGCAAATTCCTTCTAAAGACGGTAACTTAGGATCCTCAAAAAAATTCACTTCCACTCCGGTTGGCATAAACTTTGGATAGTACCGCTTTTTTAACTCCGCATAATGGGCTATCTGCTCCTCTGTCCGTTCCGGCAAAGCCAACACTTCCGGGCAATCCTGAAATACATAGGCGTTCCTTAGCCGTTCGATTTCTTTTATCTCCCGCCATTCCTGGTGTTCCCGTCCACCGGAAAAACAGAGCAGTGCAATACTGCCGATTCCAGTAATGCAAACGGCGCAAACCGCCCCGATAATTCCCCAAAGCCGTTTTTGTTTTTTCATCCGTCATCCCTCCCGCTTTCCTCGCCTATCTGTTTCTGGATATATCTGCCCTCCGGGCTGTCCACCCGATATGCTCGATGCCCTTCTGCATAATCGACATAGCGCCTTTTTTCTTCGTCATAATATTTCAGGACAAAAAATTCCTCTCCCAAATCGGCATCAACCGGCACCCGGATATGGTACATCCTGTCCCCAACCCATTTCCCGCCTGCCGGATACTCCTCCTTTAACACCTCTGATACCTCTCCGATACACTCCTGTCCAAACGGGCTTTGTATCGTCGCTTCAATGAGCGCTACCCGATAAACTGCATCGGCCTCCCGACAGATTTCTGCCAAGGGTTTTTTCTGGTTTTTTACCGAGTAATTCCCGTTTTTTACGTTCTTTCGGATCGTATCAGAGATATGCCTTACTTCTTCCGTACCCAGTTCAAAAAAACAAGCGTTCTCTTCCTTGGTTTCCTTTTCCGAAAGATAATAGTCATTCAGATAGCAAACTGTATGCGGATATAAATACTCCGAAACTGTTTTTAAAAACAAATAATAGCTTTCGCCCCGTTCAAAAACCTGGATGCTTTCTTCATAGAGGTAAAGATAAGGTTCCTTCCAATTTCCGACAAAATCCTCCTCCAACCGAAATACATGGACACTTTTTCCCATCTCATCCAGCCGGATTCTGGAAACATAGCTTGCTTTTACTATCGTATCACTTTTTTCACATAATTCCTGAAAGCTCTCTATAATGGAAATATCCGGTGGAACCATCGGAAGCGGCTCTGGTGTGTCTTTCTTTATTTCAAAGGAAAAATAGCGGCTCTTTTCTCTTCCCTCCCGGTATTCCAAATTGATATTTTCTCCAAACTGAATCTCGGCATAGGCATCCGGATCGTCCCGTTCGGATGTCATAAAGGCCAGATAAGTATGCTGCCGATCCACATACGTCCCCGCCATCACCTCCCCGTTTTTTCCTGTTTCCCATATCCACCGGGCTCCGTCCACCAGTCCTCCCCGATCCTGATTTTTCTTATACTGCTTATCCTGATAAACGGCGGTTTCCTCCATCCGTTCCTGAATATATGCCTTCGCCTCCTGATAAGAAGGAAAGGCTACCTTCCAATAACCTTTTATAAACTGTCCCCCGCAAAACTGGTACATCACTCTTCCTACTGCGCCAGGGTACTCCTCTAGCTGGATTTCGGAAAACCAAACCGTCGTCACCTCCTCTTCATACATCAGCCACGTCGTGATTTCAGGCTTCCTTGCCCCTTTTGTCACGGCCAGCCGCTTTTCAAACAGTTCATAGCTGTCCCGCAGGAAAAAACCATCAAAATCAAACCCTTTTTTATCGTGGCACATCGCACCAAAGAAGGCAAGCGGCTTTTCGGCCTTTTGTTTCTCCTCCTCTGCCAGATGGTTTTCCAATAAAAAACGGGCAGACAGACTTGCCAGAAGCCAGAAAGATACCGCTAATATGGCTGGAAAAAGCATCCTGTTTTCCAGGAAATAGGCTCTTTTTTCCCTATTCTGCCTGCCGTTCTGCTTCACTGTATACCATCCCTTCCTCTTTGTCATTTCCTGCTTCTATCTGCTTCTGAAGATACCTGCCCTCCGGGCTGTCCAACCGATATCCCCGTTGTCTTTTTTCCTCCTCTACATAAGTTCCTATTTTTTCCTTATCTTCCAATACAAAAAATTCCTCTCCTGGCTCTACGTCAAACGATGTGCGGATATAAAGCATGTTCCCCCCCCATCGCCTGGCAACCCCATAACGCGCCCTTATGACCTCTGATATCTCTCCCGAACAGCCTTGTTCAAATGGATTTAAAGCTTCTACTCCGGTTATTTTTACCCGATAGATTAAATCGGCATTTTGATAATCTTCTTCTACCGTTTTTTCCTCTTCTTTTACAGAATAATTCCCCTTTTTTACTTCCTCTTTGATAGCCGGGGAAATATTTTCCTCCTCCTTCTGGTATCCGTCAACCGAACCCGTCAAATGGTAAACAATATGTGGATATAGCGGTGAAGGATCTTCTCTCAGGAACAAATAATAGCTTTCTCCCTTTTCAAAGCGTTTTCTCCCTTCCCCGTAAAGATGAAGGTAGGTTTCTTCTATGTTTCCAATAAAGTCCTTTTCTAACTTAAACACATGGATTCCCAGGAATAAATCCAATTCTGTTCTGGAAACGTAGCTTGCCTTTACTATCGCCGTGCTTTCTCCACACAGTTCTTCCAGACTATACTCTATATAAACCTGTGGAGGAGATTCCAGACAAAATTCTGAATCCTCTGTATCTTCAAAGGAAAAATAACGGCTTGCCGCCCGCCCGTCTGCATACTCTCTGTTTATGTTTTCTCCAAATTGAATCTTGGCATAGCCTTCTTCCTCTGACGTTTCTTCTGCAAAAAAACTCAGACATGTATGCTGCCGATCTACATACCTTCCCTCATAGGTTCTTCCCTCTTCTCCCGTTTCCCATGTCCACCAACCCCCATCCGTTATTCCATACTGTTCCTGTCTTTCCTGGTATTTTTTATCCCGGTACCCCGAAACTGCTTCCATCCGTTTCTGGACATACTCCTTCGCCTCTTGGTAAGAAGGAAAAATCACACATAGAGAACCCTCTAAAAACTGCCCCTCATAAAACTGATATATCACTTCCCCTCTTGCTCCTGGATATGCTTTCAGCCGTATTTCCGGAAACCGGACTCTTGTAATCGTTCCCTTGTATTCACATTCTGTCCAGGTAGTGATTTCGGGCTTCCTTGCCCCTTTTGTCACGGCCAGCCGTTTTTCAAACAGCTCATAGTTATCCTGCAGGAAAAAACCGTCAAAGTCAAAGCCGTTTTCGTCATGGCACATTATATCGAAAAAAGCAAGCGGCCTTTGATCTTTGCTTTTCTCCTCTCTTCCGAAATAAGTTTGGAATATCAGCCCTCCAAAAAAACCGGCTAAAATCCACAGTCCTATAGCGGCTGCCACAGAAAACAGCAGCTTTTTTCCATCTTGTCTGTTATCCTGCCTCATCGTATGCCCTCCCCTTTCTATCCTTCTATTCTGCCGATAACGCCCGTATTTTTTCATACCGTTTCTCCGTCCGCCGTTTTTGCTTCTGCCCCTCCGAGGCGCTTCGTGCCTCCCTGTCCAGCCTCTCCCGCTGCTCCCTTATCCACCATTCGGAAGCTATTTCCGCCTCTTCCAAAGCCTCCTCCAGCCGCGCCAGAGCCTCCTCTGAAAAAGAACCAATCAGCTCTCCTTTTTCCAAATCTACCTCCCGCCACTCCATATCATCCGCCTTAACCGTATATCCTATCCCGTCTTTTTCCCGTCCCACTTCCAGCGTGCCAATCCCTATCGCCTGCTGCAAAACCTCGTCAATCCAGAAATCCTCCGTCAACGCCACCATCTGATAGCGCCTGATTTCTCCTTCTGTCTCCTCGGCTACGATCTCCCAGGCACTGGTAATTTCCGATCCGTTGATGGTCTGGATGACCGACGGTGTCAGTCTCCTGTTCAGATATTCATATATCGCCTGATTATGGCTTTTTTCACTCTCCAGGCCGTTATACCCTGTCCTTACTACCTCCAGATAATCCTCCAGCCGATACCCGCCGTAATCCCACATCCCGACATACTCGTCATCGTTCAACCGGTAATCGGCATAATTCTCCGTCATCGGCACGACATAGCCGTCATCGGAAATAAAATAGTTCCACCGTAAGTCACTGATGCCATTTCCTGAATTTTCCACTCTCAGGAACACCACCATCCGCAACCCCTTATAACCGGGAATTGCTCCGTAGTGCCACCAGGCGGAGTCCAATTTTTTCTGTATTGTCAACGTATCCGCATAGCGTCCGGTACGGTCATACAGATATTCGTCTACCTTCACCTCAAACTTCTCTTCCCATTCATGCAGAAGAATTTCCCACATCAGACTTGGCTTCTTTTGCAATAATTCTGTGAGCTGTTCCGGGTTTAAAGGCTCCTCTCCAGGCTTTCCAACCAGTTCCCGGTACGCCGAATAAAATTTATCCGTTGCCTCCCAGTTTTCTATACTCTGCTGTTCACGTCCTTTTGTCACGGTGACAACAGCGCAGATATCGCTGCCAAGCATCGACTGTAAAGGAAGTGCAGGCGCCTCCTCCGCCCAGATATAGCAGCCGTGCGGGGAATTCTCCGGGAAATACCTCTGCTTTAGCCTTTCATACCGCTCCAGACGTTCCCGGGAAGTGTCGATACTCTCCTTCGTGTTCCAGGTATCCCAGGAAAATGGCTGTGTATCAGCCCAATCCCAATGATTTTCTTCTCGACTTCCTTCCTGGTTTTCTTCCTGACCCCCTTCCTGATGTTCTCCTCGGCGCTCTCCCTGATTCGCTTTCACAAAAAGCAGAACAAGAACCAGGCCGCAGACTCCTGCCAGACAGACTATCCGAAAGAAAGCAGGACGATATCCCGGCATCTGTTTTTTTCTTTTCCACTTCATAATTAAATTCCTTTCTTTTATCCTAGACGGAAAGCCTTTCTCTTTAGGTGATGGGTAGTTGGCAATCCCCCTCTTCCTTTTATGTTTCGGATTGCTCCCGCAATTTTTCATACCGTTCTTCCCTCTTTTGCCCCATCCGCCAGCTTTCCAGCTTTCTTTTTGCCGCCTCCGCCAGTCCCCTCCTCTTCTTCATCACCCAGTATTCGGAGGCCGTTTCCGCTGTTGCCGAATCCGTTTCTGACTCTGCCGAAGCTTTCTCCCTCTCTTCTAAAACCTTCTCTGCCTCTTCCAAAGCCTTCTTTGCCTCTTCCAGAGCCTTTGTCATCTGCTCCAGGGCTTCTTCGGAAAAGGAATCCTTTAGCCTTCCCTTTTCCAAATTCACCTCCTGCCACTCCAGCGCATCCGTTTTGACGGTATACTCGTCTCCTCCCTTTTCCCGTTCCAGCTCCAACGTCCCAACCCCTATCACCTGCTGCAAAACCTCGTCAATCCAGAAATCTTCTACCAGGGCCACCAACTGGTATCGCTCGGTTTCTCCCTCTTTCTCCTTAAAGATTACCTTCCAGGCGCTGGTAATAACGGAACCGTTGATCGGCTGGACGGCGGCGGGCGCCAGCTTTTGGTTCAAATATTCATAAATCGTCCAAGAGCAGTTTCGCTCTCTTGCCCAGGCATGATACCCCAACCTTACTACCTCCAGATAATCCTCCAGCCGATAGCCACCGTAATCCTACATTCCGACATACTCATCCTCTACGGACAGGTACTGCTGATAACTTCCATACTCCTCTGTCATTGGTACGATATAGCCCTCCTCCGAAATAAAAAAATTCCAGCACAGGTTCCCAATTCCATTTCCCGAATCCGCCGTTTCTAAAAACACGACCATCCTCAACCCCTTGTAAGCAGGAATCCGTCCAAAGCTATACCAAACGGAGCCGTTCTCTGCCTCTATGGAAAAGTTTTTCTGATAACGACCGGTACGGTCAAACAGGTATTCCTCCACCTCAACTTCAAAGCTCTCCTTTTCTCCGTAAGCTGGAAGCTCCCACATCAGGCTCGGCCTTTGTTGCAGCAAAAGCAGCACCTGCTCCGGGTTCAAATGTTCTGCTCCCGGATTACCGTTTAGTTCCCTGTACGCCGAATTCAGTATATCTATCGTCTCATCCCTTAAATTTCGGCTTTCGAGGGCGGATTGTTCACACCCTTTTGTCACGGTTACAACAGCGCAGATATCGCTGCCAAACATCGACCATAACGGAAGTGCAGGTGCCTCCTCTGCCCAGATATAGTGGCCATGCGGGGAATCCTCCGGGAAATATTGCTGTTTCAGCTTTTCATACCGCGCCAGCCGTTCCTTAGAGCTGTCAATACTTTCCCTTGTGTTCCAGCTTTCCCAGGAAAACGGCTGATCCTTAGCCGAATTCTGGCGGTGTTCTCCTCGGCGCTCTTCCTGATTCGCTCTCACAAAAAGCAGAACAAGAACCAGGCCACAGACTCCCGCCAAACAGGCTATCCAAAAGAAAACAGGACGGTATCCTGGCATCTGTTTTTTCCTTCTATACTTCAAAACAGCCTTCCCCCTTCCGTTACTCTCTTTTCTTTATTCCCTTTTCTTTACTTGTTTTTCCTTACTTCCCTATTTTTCATTTCTTTGCTTTCAGTGCTTCCTGCAATTTCTAACTGCTATTTTCCTTCTCTCCGCAACTGCTGAACGATGCTTTCCCTGCTGCCCTCTACCGTTTTTATCACCTTTCCATCCTCTCCGCAGTAGCATCTGCCAAAGTAGCCGCCGTCCTCTTTCCGGAACAGCACCCCGAAATCCGTTTCGCCCACCGGGAAAATATAAATCGGATGCTCCTTTTGCAGCGGATAGTTTTCCTCCAGCAGATCCGGACTTCCCCGATAGCCATACAGATCCAAGCCTGCCGTTTCCCAGGATTCCAGATAAGAAAGCGCCATTCTTCTGGTTGCCGCCCGATTTGGCACTACCATCGCTGTCAAATTCCCGATATGACGGGACACCGCATTTTTCCGTACTTTTTCTGCCAGCTCTGAAAACCACTTTGTTTCCCCTCCTTGTGGCTGGGGCAGTACCGTCATGCTGTCCCACGGATATAGAGCCCCGATTTCCTCTGGCCAGGCAACTCCGCAGATTCCCTCTTTTTCCTCCCAGCCAATCATATAGTTGGCGCCTAAGCTGTCTGAATCCTTTAATCCATTATACGTCGTAAAGACAAGCGCTGTTTTCCCTTCCCGCTTCTTGATATCCAGAAACGGATATTCTATCCGTTCGATGTTCCCTCCCTTTCTGGTCGTCACAGTATATACCTTCCCGATAACACCTCCTCTGTAAGAGCCTTCACTGGTAATGTCCTGCACAATCCCCCGGTCGTTGTCTACCAGCCGCATACGGCAGGGAATCCCCAACGCTGCCTTACGGAAAAACGCTTCTGCCTGCTCCCGGTTCCGGTAGGTTCCGTTTTGCAGCACCACGCAGCCATCCTTAATCGCCTGCTTTTCCTTCTGGCTCTGTTCACTAAGCTTTCCGAATCTCGTCGGCTCTACATCGACGCGAAGCTCAAATTCCGCACAGACCATATGGTCATAGGTTTTTTCATAAGAAGGACGGCCATCCTCTACATAATAGCCCACCACGATCCGATACCTGCCCTGCGGGAAATCATACTCCCAACTCCGCAGATTTTCTCCAAAACCACTCTCTGTCCTGCCCGTCAATGCAGGCTGCATGAGAAGCTGTCCAATTCCCCGGTGATGGGGGATACTGTACCAGATCCCCTCCTTCCACACCTCTATCTCTACGCTGCCATAATAAATTATGGCTTCTCCTGTATTTTCCAGAATCCCGTAAATCCCTCCTGTTCCCAGCGGATACGCCGGATATTCCAACGTCAGCCTGACGTCATCGCTCTCTGACATTCCCGTATGATCTGCCAGTTCCAGAGGAAACCATTCTGTCCGGGAGGTGATCCCAACCGGTTTTACCTCTTTGAACGCGCGGATCCGTTCATAACGGTTCTCCTCCCTTTCCAGTCTCTTCCATTCCTCATAATTCTCCCAGGCCAGTTGTTCCAGACGTTTTGTCTGCTCTTCCTCCAGGTTATCTTCTTCGGCTGCTTCCGCCTGCCCGCTTTCCGTAACAATCGGATTCCACACAATGGTATCGGAAAGAACCGTATAGTCGTTTCCCTCCCGTTTCAGTGTCAGGGTTCCGCTTCCGATAGCTTGCTGCAGCACATCCTTGACCCAGATCTCTTCTGCCAGGGCAATTACCTCGAAGCGTTCTGTTTCCTCTGATACTATTTCCCAGGCGCTGACCAGCTTCGGCCCGTTGAGCTTCTGCACTACCGAAAGCTCCAGGGCATGGCCCAAATACTCGTAAATCGCCCATTTTTTCCTCTCCTGTCTTTCCTGGATGTGATAACCATTCTGTAAAACGGCCAGATAATCCTCCAGTGCGTATCCGCCATAGTCCCACATCCCGACATACTCCTCATCCTCTTCTCTTTCATCGTCGTAATCCTCTGTCATTGGCACGACATAGCCGTCTTCTGATACAAAATAATTCCAAATCAGCTTTCCGATACAAATTCCGTAATCATCCACATCCAGAAACACGACCATACGCTGTCCCTCTTCTGCCGGTATCCGTCCATAGAACACAAACGGCTTTAAAACGGTTTCTTTTATCAGCAACTGATCGGCATAGCGTCCCGTGCGGTCGTATATATACTGCTCTGCCTCTGCTTCAAAATAGTTTTTGTCCTCTTCGTATCCTGCCGTCACCGTTATTATCGCGCAAAGATCACTTTGATACATATCCCCCAGCGTACAGGCCGGAACGCCCTCCTCCCAGACCGATACCCCTCTTGGCCGGTCTTCTGGAAAATAGTCCTTCTTTAACTTCTCATACCGCTTGGAACGCGCTCTGGAGGTATCGAGGCTTTCCCGTGTGTTCCAGGTTTCCTCTTCTTTGCCACGTGTTTTCCACTCCCCTTTTGAGCCAACCTTATTCTGAAGCAGCAAAAAACAGATACTGCCTAAAATTATCAAAACCGCTATTGCTGCCATCGCCAGAATCCCTATTTTTCGCCTATTTCGTAATTCCCCCTGATTCCATTGATTTTTCTGGCTTTTTGGGTTTTTCTGGTTCTTCTGACCTTTCTGATTCTGCTGGTTTTGCTGATTTCGTTGCCCCATCTTTCTGTCTTTTGCTTTGCCTTTCTCAGTATTCTCTGTTTTATAGTCCATCCTGTTCCCTCTCCTCTCCTGCTTCCCGCAGTTTCCGGATAACCTCGTCCGGGCTTCCCTCTACAATTCCCAGAAGCTCTCCGTCCTTGCCCCGGTAATGCCTGCCCAGACAGCAGTTGTCCTTCCTTTGGAACAACACCCCGAAATCCTCCTCGCCTATCGGAAAAACGTAAACCGGATACTCCCCCTGCAACGTGTACTGTTTCCCAGTCCGATACGAATCATAAGAAACAGCCTGGTTGTCATACAAGTTCCAGCCCGCCTCCCCGAAGGCCTCTGAGTAGAAAAAGTGCATCCTCCCAGTCGATGCCTGATTATATACTATCATCTTCGGACTATCGAAATGGAGTACGACCTTTTTCCGTGCCTGTTCTGCCAGCCTTAGAAACCATTCGGCCTCCTTCCCCTGCGGCTGGGACAGTACCGTTACGCTATCCCACGGATACCACACTCCGATTCCCTCCGGCCAGGTAATCCCCAGATTTTCTATATTCTCCCCTTGCCTGGCGGTATAAGAAACCTCGATGCTATCCGAATCCTCCACTCCATCGTAAGTCGTAAAAATAAAGGCGGTTCTTCCTTCCTCTATTCTTATATCGAAAAAAGGATAGGTTACTGTTTTCCTATCGTCGCCCTTTTGGATTGTCACCGTATATACGATTCCCGGGTAGATACCCTGATAAGTACGTTTACAGGCAAACTCTTTTATCAGCCCTTCGTCGTTATCGACCAGCCGCAGCTTACTGGGAATCCCTAAAATTGCCTTATGGAAAAACAATTCTGCCTGCTTCTCATTCCGGTAGGTTCCGTTTTGAAGCACTACACAGCCGTCCCGAATCGCCCGTTTTTCCTTCCGGCTCTGCCTGCCAAGTTCTCCAAACTCCGGCAGCTTTGCATCGGCGCGAAGCTCAAATTCCGCGCAAACCCGGTAGTAGGATTCCTTTTCATCGGCAGAACTGTCCTCTCCCCAATAACACAGGACGACCCGATACCTTCCCTGCGGAAAATCATAATCCCACATCCGCAAATTTCCCATATAAGCATCATCTGTCCTGGCCAACACTTCCGCCCCCTTTAAGCTTTCGACTTCTCTCCGATAAGGGATACGATGCCAGAGGCCGTCCTTCCATACGTCTATCGCCTGGTTGAAATAATAGATATCCGTTTCTCCTGTATTTTCCACGAATCCGTAAATCCGCGTAGTTTCTAACGGATACACCGGATATTCCATAGTCAGCTTTACCTGGCTGCTCTCCTCCGCCCCATCATCAGTTGCCGATTCCAGCGGAAGCCGTTTTGCCTGGGATAAAATTCCGACTGGTTTTACTTCTTTGATAGCACAAATCCGTTCATAACGGCTCTGCTCCTTTTCCCGTTCCTTCCACTCCTCATAATTTTTCCAGACCAGCTTTTCCAGCCGCTCTTTCTGCTCCTCTTCTGATGTTTCCGCCTGTCCGTTTTCCATGATAATCGGATTCCATACAATGGTATCAGAAAGAACCTTATAATCGTTTCCCTCCCGTTTCAGCGTCAGGCTGCCACTTCCGGTTCTCTGCTGCAGCACCTCGTTGATCCAGACCTCCTCTGCCAAAGCAATTACCTGGAAGCGTTCTGTTTTTCCTTCGTTACTCTCTTTTCCTTCCTCTTTTCTTTCTCCGGTTTCCTCTGGTATCATTTCCCAGGCGCTGACTAGCTGCGGCCCATTGATCTTCTGTACTGCCGAAAGCTCCAGGGCATGGCCTAAATACTCATAAATCGCCCATTTTTTCCGTTCCTGGCTTTCCTGGAGGTGATAACCGGTCTGCAAAACGGCCAGATAATCCTCCAGCGCGTATCCGCCGTAATCCCACATCCCAACATACTCCTCATCCTCTTCTCTTCCATCGTCGTAATCCTCCGTCATGGGTACGACATAGCCGTCCTCTGATACGAAATAATTCCAAATCAGCTTGCCGGTGCAAATTCCGTAATTATCCACATCCAGAAATACGGCCATACGCTGTCCCTCTTCTGCCGGTATCCGTCCAAAAAAGGACATGGCTCTGGCCGGGGCGTCTTTTACAAACAGATGATCGGCATAGCGTCCCGTGCGGTCGTATATATATTGCTCCGCCTCCGCTTCAAAATAGTTTTTATCCTCTTCGTATCCTGCCGTCACCGTTATTACCGCGCAAAGATCGCTTTGATACATATCCCCCAGCGTACAGGCCGGAATGCCCTTTTCCCAAACCGATACTCCTTTTGGCCGATCTTGTGAAAAATAGTTTTTCTTTAACTTCCCGTACCGCTTAAAACGCTCTTTGGAGGTATCGAGGCTTTCCCTTGTATTCCAGGTTGCCTCCTCCCTGCTGAGTGTTCTCCATTCCCCTTTTGAGTCAGCCTTATTGGGAAGAAGCAAAAGACAGATACTTCCTAAAATTATCAGAACTACCGCTGCTGACATCGCCAGAATTCCTATTTTCCGCCGACTTTGTTGCTCTTTTTTTCTGTCTTCTGCTTTGCCTTTCTCAGTATTCTCTGTTTTACATTTCATCCTGTTTCCCCCGCCTCTCCTGATACTCCTTCTGCTTTTTCCTCTTTTTTAGGCCTTTCTTTTTCTGGCTTTCTCTTTTTAGCTCCCTCTTTTTTTAACTCCCTCTTTCTCTGGCTCTAGCTTTTTTCTTTGGTTCTGTCTGCTCCCTCTCTGGCCTGTTGCTCTCTCTGACCTGTTGCTCTCTCTCTGAGCTGACGCTCCCTCCTGCTATTCCGCTGTTTTTTTCTCTCCGACTTTTTTTGATCATTCCTCCATCTCTGTCAATTCCTGGAGCAGTTCTTCCCGTTCTCCATACAAACGCTTCGTCACCCGTCCGGTCTCGCCGCTGTAGCGCCTGGCTCCATATTTACCATTCGTCAGTTGGAGCAACACGCCGAAATCCTCTTCCCCTACCGGGAACACATAAACCGGATAATCCCGGTTCCATGTCCGATAGACTTCTGCTCCTCCTTTTATATAGCCTCCATTTCCTTCATACCTCTCCAGCTCCATATAAGATTGGGTTTCATCCGAATCCGCCCAAAAAGACAAATTCATCCATTTTGTCCCGGCACGGTTGGATACCATCATCTCCGGCAACCTGGTTTCCATCCTGCCAGCCGCCGCCTGCTCCAAGTATTCGATCCACTCCCGATACCACTCCGGCTCCTGCCCTTCCTTCTGTGTCAAAATTGGCTCTACATCCCAATCAGCCTGGAAGCCCATCCCCATTTCCCAGACATCCTCCAGGCAAGGATAGCTGCTGAGAGCCACCTCCGTCTGGCCGTTTTTCTTCCGGCTCCCCAAAAAAGCATACTTTAGAGATTCGATCTCCTCTCCTCTTCTGGTCGTCAGCCAATAGTTCCCCGCTGCAAGCGTTAAAATCGGCCCATAATCCAGATCCCGAATCACACCGGCATCACAGTCCACCACCCTCATCCGGCAAGGAATCCTCAAACTGGCTTTCCGAATAAAGGCTTCCGCCTGTTCTTCGTTCTCATACTGTCCGTTCTGCAGCACCACACAGCCCTCTGCTATCGCCTGCATTGGATCGAGGCTCTGATTTTCAATATCACAAAAAGTCAGCCGCTTGGCATCCTTTTGAATCTGAAACTTTGCATACAGCACATGGTCTAAATCTTTCCCTGCACTCGGCTCATATTCGTCTAAGCAACAAGGAAATACTACCCGGTACGTCCCTTCTGGAAACGCATAATCAAACTTTGTCAGACAAACCTCATCATACGACCATTCTCCTGTCCCCTTTGCCCCATGCAGCACCATATTAAAACAAGCGTCTTCCGTATAAGGAAGCGTATACCATCCATCGTCCAGCAGCACCTCTATCCCCGTCTGGCAGCCATAAAAAAGCTGTCTGTCGCAATAGCCATTCAGAATACAGTAAATTTGGCTTGTTCCAGGCGGATAGGCTTCATACTCTGTTTTCAAAGAGAAAAGCTCCGGTTCTATCTCTTCTCCTGGGGTAGCCTTTTGTAGAGGAGACGGCTCTTCTTTTGGGGATTCTTCTGATTGTTCTCCCTCTAAGCGTTCCTTTTTTGATGATTCTTTTAAAATTTCTCCTAAGTCTGTCTCGTCTGGTACTTCTTCTTCTGGTAATTCCTCTTCCGATGATTTTCCTTCTGGTAGATTTCTCTCTGATCCACTTCCCTTACAGGCAGAAAACAAAAAGAGAAACCCTGAAAACAGGCAAGACAATATTATTAAATTTTTATAAATTTTTCTCTTTTTCTTAGTCATTTTGTAGCCCCCCCCCTTTTATCTAGTAATCATTTTACATATATTTTTCATCATTTTTCTAAAATTTCTATCTATATTTTATAATTCATAAACTGTTTTGTCAAGGAAGCCTCTTTATTGTTTAGAACAATTTCATATTTTTTTACAAATAATTTATACTTTATCCACAATACCCTTCCTGTTTCCGGAAAATCCCCTATTTCTCTGTAAAAATTTCTCCAAATCTCACCATCCCTTTTCCTTCTATTCCTTTCCTGCTATCCTTTTCCTGCTATTCTATTTCCTAAAATCCAAAAGACACCGAAAAAAGTGCAAAAAAATAACAAGTCCCTCGTGGATTTTGCCTGATATGGCTTCCCGATTTCCTTGCTATCTTTTTTCTTTTTCTAACCTCTTTTTCTAAAGTTAGGAAACAACATAAAGCTTTTCCTTATAGCCTCTTCTTATGGCGTCTCCTACACTATTTTTTGTTATATGCAAGCGCAGAAATTTTTGTAGACAAATCCTGCAAGCATAGTTAGAATGATAATTCCCAGGATTGACAAAATGCTATATTTGAGATATTTTTCATATAAACTATTCCTGTTTCCATTATTTTGCCCCTTGTTCTATCTTAATTTTCATCCCATACTCTATCCCAATATTCCTCTACCATATCAGAAATTCGCTTAGATAATTCTGAATCTTGCAGAAGAGTACAGTGATAGGTATAGCCATTCCGATAAAGAAATAATTCAGTATCGCTTTCTATTTCTATCGTCAATAATATAGAATCTTCTTCTTTATAAAATTTTAATAACTGACAATACCCTCCTACTGTCATTCCTTTTATTTTTTCTTCCACTTTTTCTTTCATTTCAGATAGTTTATCTTTTATGGATTTTGGTACATATTGAAAGGTTACTTTTTGAAATTCTTCGCAAATAATTTTAATACTTTCGGAATCTGTTAGAATGACATTTTTTTCTCTTGGGAAATACGCATTAGTGCATACTATCTTTTCTATTTTGTTTTCTTCTAATGTTACTATAATTTTCTTTTCATCTGGTTGATTCCATTTTTGATACACAAATCCGAAAATCACAATCAAAATGATACTTCCGGGTATGAGTAAAATGCTATATTTCCGATATTTTTTCATATAAATAACTCCTTGTTTCTATTATTTTTATCAAATGTAATTTAAAGATCCATACAAGATTCGTACTAGCTAAAAATAAGTTTCTGTTTATTATAATACCTAACGAATCAAATAGCCTCATAGATACGCTCCTCTGATTCGTTAGGTAAATAGTAATTAAAAATAGTTTGTTGAAAAGTTTACAAACAAAACCTTTTAATAAATACTGAACTGAATATAATTATAAGCCTTAAAAGTATAATCACTCAAATTAAAGTAACGCCAATTATTATTCCACCCATCATAAACTTTAACAAAATTTTTTGTTACATTATTCTTTTTAGCAGAACAATACCCAATTACAGATACTGCATGTCCTGTTTCTTCCTTTTCGCCGTTTTCATTCGTTTGATCATACACATAATTTAACATCCCAGACATACCATTTTTAACCGCATCTCTTATATAGGTATAAGAAGGAGAAATTTTCAAATAGTCAAAGCACTCCTTTCCTTGCCGATTACAAAAAAGAATCATCCCTTCTCTTAGCCCATACAACTTTGTTCCTCCATATACAATTCCTTCCTTGTTAACTATAGAAGCTGTAGTTGATGTTAAGTCCCAAAGTGAGTTAAAAGTATCTGCAACAGAATTATTTAATAAAATACTTTTTTGAGCAGCTATTTCTGTTAGTGCCACTACTCCACATGAATATTTTCCTGTTAAACCTTTAATATAACTTGATGAATACCCCACGTGTCTAGAAAGAATTCCATCCTCAGAAATGGAATATCCAGAAAGCAAATTTGTCATTGGCTCTCCTGCATCAGTAATAGAACTTGCCTTTGCAATATTTTCTGTAGCCAAAAACCGATTTTCCGCTTGCCTTGCTTTGATACTGTCCTGATAGGATTTTGCACCATCCTTCCAATCTTCTTCTGTCACCTTTATCTGTTCTGGTCCATAATAATCCCCATTCTGGTCCTTTACAAAATATTCAAATGGGCTGGCAGAATACATTTTAGGTTCACTCACCTGTGCTGTCTGATTATCTACACCGCCTTTTAACTACCCGTAAAGATCAATTTCCCCCTCAAAAGAAAACTCTAAAACTTCTATTGCTTCATCCTCTATGGTCAATACGATATAGCCAGCCGGAGCATTCTCTTTTTCATAGGTAATGTAATAAGAAGCAATGACATCATTTACATTATAAACTGGTATTACTTCTCCGATTTGATATTCTATGTCCGGCTGAAATGTTTCTGCCCAATCCAAAGCAGCATCGGTCATCATTTTTTCAATATCAATCTCATCGGTTACTTCTTCCTGAGCATGGACTATGGTACCAATTCCAAATAGAATACTACAGATTAAAACCATGCACAATACTTTTTTCATTAATTCTTTCATAAAACTTTCTCCCTTCTTCTATTTTATATCATTTTTGTCGCTATTTATCTGAAAACAAATTTAGAATAAATCAGAAACAATAAGTCGATAGAATAAATTTCCGATAAAATGAGAAACTGACAGACATTGTTTTCAGAACTTTTTGCTACTGTCATTAGTTTATCATTTCTTTTTTCTTTCTGGAAGGACATTATTGGTCTGTTTCAAATTTTTCTTTTTCCTTCGTTGTTCCAACATATAACCAAACGGTTTTTCTAACAAAACAGAGAATGGCAAGGATTTTTTATTTTTAATAAAATCCATTTTTACTGTATTCTGACCATTTCAGGATTATTTAGATTCCATACTCTTATCGTTTTACCTTCTTTCGTAAACGCATAACCGTTAATAATCATATTAGAATTCTCTGCAACAACCTTGCAATCAATTATAGTGAACGACAAAAGTTTTTGTATTTGTCGTTCACTTGCACCGATTTTGGCTGCGTAAAACGCAGCATTTTCCTTACAAAATCGTGCAAGCCACCCAAGGGGTGGCTTATCCCCATCGGAGGGACTATAGGAAAGGACAAATTATTTTGTCGTTTCCTATATATGGAATCTTCACTTCCTTTATTGGTGCTAAAAATTCATTTACATCATAATATAAGTCTTTCAGAATCGGAATCAGGTCGATATACTCTTCTTCCTTCTGACAATATGGCGCACGAAATCTAATCATATATCAATCATATTTGAAAATGGTATATTCATTTTTGGATATAAATCATGCAGACATTTTTAGCGCCTTACATCTCTTGGTATTTTATTCCAAATCCTCTCCTAATAAATGCAGCAGTTGTACCGCCCAGAAGGTCAGCTCGCACCAGATCGCGGTATCCGTGCGATGGTTTGGCTCCAGGGCAATTTCGCTGTACGGCCCCGGATATTTCATGTTTTCCTTAAAATAACGCTTCCGGTAAGGGCTTTCAAATTTTACCCGCAGCACGCCGTCCTCCGCCAAGGCAGCTTTGACAGCTTCTACCGTTTTTTGCACAACCTCAATTTCCTTTCCCCCGACCATGGCCAGATGCGTCAGAGTTTTTCTCTGGGCAACCTCCATTTGCTCTCCCCGGATGACATGCTGCGGATCAAAGGCCCGGAACGGCCTGACATACGCCCATAGCGGCACATAATATTGGCTGCCGATTTTTACATGCACGTTATTTTCCTCTTTCATGATCCGGTCGTGATGGTTGATCGCCCGGACTATCGTATCTACCGCCTCCTCCGACCGCCAGGAGCGGGTATACGCCAGAGTTTCCAGATGGTATTGGCATGGAAACGGGACGTCCTCTTCGAGATAAGGATAGTTGTATTTTTTCTTTGACTGCGGCTTATAGGTCGTGATATCCGCTAACGACTGAATCTGCAGCAGGCTTTCAAACGCCTCGTAAGAGAGATTCACAAAGGGCTGTACCTCCTTTTCGTCCCCATAGCCCAGCAATGCCTGACAGGTATAAACTAACACCATCAGCCCGCCGCCGTTTTTCAGCCCCAGAAAACGGTTGCGGAACCGATCCATTTCCGGCTTGTAATAGGAAAATTCCTCTTCTAACACCTGTTCGTCTCGCAGCGCCGTTATCATATTTTTCACAATCGGCCAGTCCTTTGGAATGGCATAATAAGCAAGCAGACGCGCCGCCGCTTCCCCATCCTCTAACGGCGTTTCCTTAAACTTGTCCCAGGAGTGCATCCCCAGGCCGATATAGCCGTTCGGCTTGACATAACGCAGAAGAAGCTGGTAATGCGGAGCCTGCAGCACCCGCTCTAGCATCGCTTCCTCCTCCGCCGGAGTGAGGTCTTTTAGGATTTCCTTATGGAGACGGTAACGGAGGACGTCGCCGTCGTGATCTAATAAAAACTGAATAGAACGGGACAGGTTCATATCAAACTCCTTTTTCTAAATTTTTATTTCCGCGAAGCAACGAGCGCAACGAGCCAACTACCGTAGCTTGCTACGGGGTATCTGACTGGCCTGTGGTTCCGGCAGATGAAAGGCGCAGTCCTTCTTTCCGGAAAAGTAGATGATGAAAAAATGCGACCCCTCTATATTCCTCGATTTTGGACACTCTCATTTCAAGCTGCATCATTTGCCTCTGCCATTCTTCCGTTCCGTGCTTTTCCTGATTTTGCTGTAAGTCCCAAAAAGTGCGGATACCAAAGGTTTCCAAACGTGTTAATCCGTTGCTCCATTCTTCTATCTGCTCATCCTCATAATACCGGATCGCTCCAAACTGGGAAGAGGAGCCGTCGTTTCCATCCAATAGCTCATTCGCTTTTGCCAGGTCGTCCAGGAGAACTGCCATCTGCATAACACGCCCGGCGCGGTTATGTTTTACAATGGAAAGCAAGCCCCCGGCCTTTAACAGACGGCACAATTCCTTTATCACCTGCTCCTTTTCCTCCAGATACTCTAACACGTTATGGCAGATAACAACATCAAACGAACCATCCTCCAGATCCGAAAGCCTTGCAACATCCCCGACGATCTGTTTATATTCATAATCGGCCCATCGGTTGCGAAGCATTTCCTGCGAAGGCTCTACTGCTACCACTGCATTCCGCTCTGCAAAATGATTTGCTGTAATTCCCTCGCCGCTCCCAAAGTCCAGTATCTTTTTTCCCGTAAATTCGCCTAGCTGCTCCCAGACAATCCTTTTTAACAATCTGTCCCACGGAGGCAGCTCTTTGATCCGATCCATCTTCCTTCACCTCACAAATTCAGCTTTTCCAAACAGCACCCAATTAGAACATTAGAACGCTTCTTCCGTCAGCATCTCATACCCCTGGACATACTTCCGGATCGTTTTCTCCACCACCTCCGGCGGCAACGTCCAGCCGCTGTCCGGGTGCGCCGTAAGCCAATCCCTGGCAAACTGCTTATCAAAGGAAGGCTGGCTATGCCCCGGCTCGTAGTCCTCTGCCGCCCAGAACCGGGAGCTGTCCGGCGTCAGCAGCTCGTCTCCCAGGACAATCCGCCCCTCCGGATCCAGCCCAAACTCAAACTTCGTATCTGCCAGAATCATTCCTCTGGACAAAGCATAGTCCGCGCAGCGTTGGTACAAAGCCAGAGAATACTCCCGCAGCTTCTTAGCATACTCCTTTCCATGTCCTGGAAAATGCTCCTCCAAATACACCGCGCTCTGTTCATAGGAAATCGAAACGTCATGCTCTCCTGGCCCTGCCTTGGCAGACGGCGTATAAAGAGGCTGCGGCAGCTTCCCGCACTCTACGAGCGGCTCCGCCACACAGACGCCTAGCTCCTCCAGGCTTTGCCCACAAATCTTCCCCTCCGCCTGATAGCTGCTCCAGGCGCTTCCGGACAGATATCCTCTGACGATACACTCCAGGGGAAGCATGGTTAGCTTTTGGCACAGCATACTGCGCCCTAAAAAACGCTCCTCCCGGAAAAATTCCGGCATTTTTTGATTGTCCGTGGAAATCATATGGTTTGGGACAAGATCCTTTGTTTTCTCAAACCAGAAGCGGGAAAGCTGCGTTAGAACCACCCCTTTTTTGCCACCTCGTTATGCAGGATTACATCAAAGCAGCTAATCCGATCCGTCGCTACCAAAATCAACGTATCCCCATTGTCATAAAGTTCCCTGACCTTTCCTGATTGTATTGGTTTCATTCTGTTTTCGTCTCCTTTTCCCAATCCTGATTTTTCCCGGTTTTATCGCTTTTCTCATCTTGTTGTATTTCCGCCCTTATGAACTCTACACTGCGATGGCCGGATATTTTTCCGCGATCATCGTATCCATACAATGCTGATGGGGAATTCCGCCGCTGGTACAGTCGAATACCGCCTCCTTCATTTCATGGAAATACCAGTCAGAATAATGGCAGAACAGTTCCCCGGATTTCCACGGAAAACGATACTCTGTTTTCGCCTTGACAAAGGGCTTCCCGACAAATACGTTGATCGCATGGATTCCGCCTTCCGTCGTATGGGCTTTGAGATGCTCCAGCAGCTCCTCCCGGATTTCCGGCCTTACAAAGTGCAGGACGCCGCTGCAAAGAAAGATGTCATAAAAATCCGTCATCCGGTAATCCAGCAAATCCGCCTTGAAAAAATTGACCTGCACACCGCAATGCTCCGCCAACTGCCTTCCCTCTCCACAGCCAATGTCCAACACCCTTTGCGGCTTTACCGGCAGCCTTAGCTTCAGAATCGAATAACACATCTGGTTCGGCTTTAAGCCCCAGTAATAGCCTGCCTTCTGATAGCGTCCTTCATAATCCGCCGTCACGGCAGAGCGGTATCCAAGCAACGTATCTATACTGACCCCTAACGCCGCCGCAAGCCCAGGCAGCAGATCGATTTCCGGACATGCCGTCCCGTTTTCCCATTTGGATACTGCCTGGAATGAAACGTGCAGCCGATCCGCCAGGTTTTGCTGGGTATAGCCTAGCTCCTTCCGTTTCTTCATAATGACCGAGCCAATTTCCATCTGCATTTCCTCCATTTGTGGTTTCTTTTCTTCCCATTTCTTTCCTTTTCTCTCAGTTTAAAAAGAAAGCCTCCAATAGCTGGCAGGCGTGTGGAATAGAATATCTTCAGCGAATGCTGCCTCAAGACCGCCAGAGGCGTTCCTGAATTTCCCTGGCTCTATCATAAACGATTTCTTTCGATATGGCTATCACTTGCTTGTTGAATTTGGGAAGCAGATTCTACCTGGGGTTGAAATGAGGGATGCTCCCTTAGCCGTTACTTTTATGAAGCAAATATGTTTTTATATCTCCGACAAACTGATTTCCGCAACGAGCCAGTTCTCCTAACACACGATCAATTCCCAGTTCACTTTGAAACCAGTTTTCCTTGGTGATATCATAGCAATGTACAGGACAGACTCTAAACGATGTATGAGGAAATGCCATTTGGTAAAGCATCAAACAGCGTCTGGCATGGAAGGCCTTGCAGACAATCATCGCTGTTTTTATCGTAATCCCCTTTTTTTGTACCACCTGCCTTGAAAAAAAGGCATTGTCGCGAGTATGCCCTGATTTATCTTCTCCGATAATCGCCTCGGAAGATACGCCATTTTTCTCTAAAACTTCTGTAAAAAATTCACAATCCGTTTTATAATTACCAGGATAGCGATCTGCCTTAGAGCTGACCCCCGGCCATCTGTCACACTTGACGCTGAGGCCGCCGGAAGGAACAAGCCACGTCGTATATCCCTTCTGATACAGCCTGGCCGCATATTCCGGCTGCTCTGGATGCGAACCTCCAGGCAGAAAAATAGCATCTACCCTTTCCGGCATATCTGCTACAAATATATAATCAGAAATATCTGTAATGATTCGATTTATTACCGCTTCACTGGTGTATGCCATTCCTTCCTCCTTTAAAAAACATTTAGAGTTCTCTAATTTCTTGGCATCGTTTTGGCACCAAAATAGTTTTCTGCTTCATGAGGACTATATCTCCTCTCTAACAAAAGCTCGTCTTAATACGAAAAATCATCGGGGATACGGATATATGCACGGATATGATTGTTCTTTTTACGTTGTAAAATCCGAGAGACATTTTCAACATTTCCCTCTGCAGTTATCATATAATCATCATAATTTTCAAGTACAATTCCAATATGGTCATGTTCCATGTTGTTAAATACCCTGTCAAAAAGAACAATATCCCCGGCAGCAGGCTGAAAGGCGTTATCCTTCCCTCTATGATATTCAATACGGTTATCTGCTTGCACCCACTCCTCCCAAGCCCCGCAGCCTGCAAGAGAACAAGAGGATTCTTTCGGGCGAACCGGAATCTTGAATCCCGCCAATATGACACAATGGTATACAAATGCCGCACACCAAAGCCCATTCGCCTCCTCCACAGACCACTTTGGGAAACCTGCAACGATATCTTGTATATTTGGCACACAATTATCCAATTTCCCGTTGTACGGCTTTTCAGCTTCCTTTCTCGCTATCATTGCCAGCTTGACCCTATCGCACATAATTTCCTCCCTATACACTGTATTATTCCTTCTTACCGCCACTAAACAACAAACCGAACACTATTCCTTCCCTACTTTTTTTGAAACCAATACCATCCACGCCGGAAGTGCTGACATTGGATTTTTATTCCAATCGTTAATGTTTTCCAATTCATCCTGAGTTTTTTAATAAGCTCATCATAGGTAAACCAAAATGACGCATCAACCGCCGGTAGCTCTGCAAGTTCATTTATAGATAAACCTGCCGCAATAGCTGTATTTACTATGTCCTGTATACGCCAATGAATATCCGGCATTACGTCATAATAAGATTTTATGATTTTGGGTTCTTTCCAAGCCTCTCCAGAGAAAGGTCTGTTGAACGGATGCACATCATACATAACAGAATATCCTTGATTTTTCAAAACTCTGGTAATATTCTTATACATTCCGGCTATATCATCTATCCAGGAAAGCATTCCATTTGAGGTGTACACAAGGTCATAGGTAGTATCCTTTATCTGCTTCAATTCCATTGTATTATCACATACAAACTCTATATCCAACCCCATCCTACCTGCAATCACTTTTGCATTTTCCAACTGTCTTTCACTTATATCCGCCGAAGTTACTTTAGCACCCATAATCGCAAAGGCAAAAGCCGCATGATTATCCCCGCTGGATGAAATGCCGAAGCGGGATTTTCTTGTAATCTTCGTATTTTTTCATCTGTTCTCAAAGACATGTACCACTCAGAATCAGATACACTATTCCAGTGATTTTTTACTTTTTTCAACCAATCTTCCATACTTTCCCGCCTTTCTACCTTTTTTGAAACGCCAAATGCAAGACAAATACTTTCTTTATAATATCAGTACCACCATGAACGCCTGTTGTTCCATTTGATTATAGTACTTCCAATTTCTATTTACCACAAAAATATAAGGCAAAGCAACTGCTGCGTCCCCGACGATTCGAATAACGCTCTTGACAGGAAGCGGGTAAAGTATATCTGAAAACGTTTTGGCACCGCTTTACATATTTTTCACTGTTGCAAAGTTTCAAAAAGGGCTTCCCGATTTCTCGGAAAGCCC
>CASCWU010000034.1 GCA_949155905.1 uncultured Lachnospiraceae bacterium | reverse complement strand
CAAGACACGGCTTCCGGAAACCAAGGTTTATGTGATGGCGTATTATCCGGTCAATACGGTAGATGATTTTGGGCTGCCAAAGGAGCGTCGGACGGATCTGTTCCTGACACGGACAAACGAGGCGATTGAGCGGGCAAATGAGGCGGTACAGGCGATGGCAGAGGAGATGGGCTTCCAGTTTATCAATGTCAACGACGGTTTAAAGGATACAGACGGAAAGCTGAAAAAGGAATATTCTACCGAGGGCTTACATATGTATCCCAATGCGTATTGGCAGATTTTACACAACCTGCGTCCGTACATAGAGGAGTAACGGGGTAGCGGTGTCATGGTGTAATGGTATAAGAGCAGAAGCATAGTATATTCAAAAAGAAAAGAAGCTGCGGCAAAAGCTTAAAAACTGGTTTGCCGAATCAGAAAGTGGGCGTTCCTTGGAAAAGGAGAAGCCCACTTCTCTTTTTTCTACCGGAATTTCTACTGATAAGGGAATCAGTTTGCCTTCCTTGATATCCTCCTGCACAAAGCGGCCGATGACACAGGCAATGCCAAGACCAATCCGGGCAAACTCAATCAGCAGATCCATAGTACTGACCTCTAAAATGGCGCCGGTTTTGATGTTGTGACGGTGAAGATAGGTGTCAATGTAATGCCTGGAAATATTTTCTTCATCTAAAAGCATCAGATTGGCATAAGGAAAAAGCTGTGTGGCCAGAGGCTGTGGCGGAAGCTCTGGTTCCCGTTCCAGTAAATTTTTCAGATAGGCAGGAGTGGCGACGAATTTATCATCAATTTCCCCAATGCTGTGAAAGCTTAGGCGGCCAAGCTGTTCCGGCTGTCCAATCAGCCCGATATCCACCTTCTGGCTGTGCAAAAGCGCCATGGTCTGATAGGTGGACTGGCACTGAATGCTGATTCGGATGTGCGGATGCTGCTCGGTAAAGGCCTTTAAGCAAGGCAGGAGCAGATACTTACAAAGCGTGGTAGAAACACCGATCCGGATATGGCCGATGCCAAGCTGTCTGGCATGAAGGAGCTGCTCTTCTCCCCTGGTCAGTTCTGAAAAGGCTGCTTTTGTATGCTCGTAAAGCAGCTTGCCGGGATCCGTAAGGGAAACGCCACGGGAACTGCGGTGGAACAGCCTTGTCCCAAGACTTTGCTCTAATCGCCGGATGGCCTTGCTGACGGCTGGCTGGCTGATGTAAAGCTCCTCGGCAGCCTTGGAAATATTTCCTGTTCGTGCAACTGCCTGGAAAATAGGGTAAAGTGTCAGGTTTGCCGTTAATTCCATAAAAAACTCCTTTTCTATATCATAACTATAATTCATATTTAATATTCTTAATATGTATTTCAATTATAATAGATAGTATGCTATAATGGCAAGCATAAAAAAACAAAGAGCCAACGGAAAATATCGATTGGCCTTGTCAGAACAATCGGAGGGATGAACTATGGGTATGACAATGACACAGAAGATCCTGGCAGCGCACGCAGGATTGGAGAGTGTGGAGGCAGGGCAGCTCATTGAAGCTATGTTAGATATGGTGCTGGGCAATGACGTAACGGCTCCGGTAGCGATCAAAGAAATGGAAAAAATGAAGGTAGACGGAGTGTTTGATAAGGATAAAATCGCCTTGGTGCCGGATCATTTTACTCCAAATAAGGATATTAAATCAGCAGAAAATTGTATGTGCATGAGAGCCTTTGCCAAGGAAAATGAGATTACCAACTATTTTGAAATCGGGGAAATGGGAATCGAGCATGCGCTTTTGCCGGAAAAGGGACTGGTAGCAGCAGGAGATGCCGTCATCGGCGCCGATTCGCATACTTGTACGTATGGAGCCTTGGGAGCCTTTTCTACAGGAGTAGGAAGCACAGATATGGCGGCTGGTATGGCGACAGGCAAGGCCTGGTTTAAGGTTCCGGCGGCATTGAAATTCGAGCTGACCGGGAAACCGGCGCCATGGGTATCGGGCAAGGATATTATTTTACATATCATTGGTAAAATAGGAGTGGACGGAGCCCGTTATAAGTCGATGGAGTTTTGCGGGGACGGAATTGCAAGCCTTAGGATGGACGACCGCTTTACCATCGCCAATATGGCAATCGAGGCCGGCGCGAAAAACGGTATTTTTCCGGTAGATGAAAAGACCATTGCCTATATGAAGGAGCATGGCTCCGGGGAATACCAGGTATACGAGCCGGATGCCGATGCCGTTTATGAGGAAACCTATGTCATTGATCTGGCAGCACTAAAGCCAACCGTAGCGTTTCCGCATTTGCCGGAAAACACCAAAACGATTGACGAGGTAGGAGAGGTGCCGATTCAGCAGGTTGTCATCGGCTCCTGTACGAACGGACGGATTGACGATATGCGGGCAGCCGCCAGAGTCTTAGAGGGCCGGAAGGTAGCAAAGGGTCTGCGTGTCATCGTCATCCCAGCTACTCAGGCCGTGTATCTGCAGGCGTTAGAGGAGGGTCTGTTAAAAATTTTCATCGAAGCAGGCGCCATCGTCAGCACACCGACCTGTGGGCCATGCCTGGGCGGACATATGGGGATTTTGGCAGCAGGAGAACGCGCCGTTTCTACGACGAACCGCAACTTCGTCGGTCGGATGGGCCACGTAGAAAGCGAGGTCTATCTGGCCAGCCCGGCAGTCGCCGCCGCCAGCGCCGTTACCGGAAAGATCAGCGGCCCGGCAGAGCTGGGATTGTAAGAACTGCGGAACTTAAAAACAGTATCTCATCCGAAAGTACCCCAGAGAATTTGTAAACGCATCTTTTGGCGGCTGCAAATTACTTTGCAGGATATGGGTACTGGTAGGATGAGATACGGGACTTAAAATAAGAGGTGAAATAATATGAAAGCTTATGGAAGCGTACACAAGTACGGCGACAATATTGATACGGACGTCATCATCCCTGCCAGATACTTAAACTCCTTTGATCCAAAGGAGCTGGCAGAAAAATGTATGATTGACGTGGATACGGAATTTGTCTCCAGAGTAAAGGAGGGGGACATTATGGTGGCCGGCCGGAACTTCGGATGTGGTTCCTCCAGAGAACATGCGCCGATTGCCATTAAAGCAGCCGGAATCAGTTGTGTGATAGCCGATACCTTTGCCCGGATTTTTTACCGGAATGCCATTAACATTGGCCTGCCGATCATCGAATGCCCGGAGGCAGCAGCGGAAATCACAGCAAACGACGAAGTAGAAATTGACTTTGACAGCGGCGTGATCACCGATAAAACGACCGGAAAATCCTACCAGGGGCAGGCATTTCCGGAGTTTATGCAGGGGATTATTCAGGCTGGCGGGTTGGTCAATTATATCAATCGGCAGAGCCAGGGCTAAAGAGCGCAGCCTGTAAAAAAGAACGGATGTAACAGCTGGTAGCTAATATGTGGGATAGAGCAACGTGAGGCCGGAAGCTGTTACAAAAAAATGGCTCCCGCAGGAAGGGGAGAGCCTGCGGGAGCCAGAGCAGAAAGGGTTATAGTGTGTGGAGAATGTCATCGGTCAGGGAAAGCAGACGGATTTTTGCAAAATGCGTTTGTTTCCCGAACCAGGTGGCATTTTTTGTATATTTATGCTATAATTCGAGTTTGCCGTATTACTTGATTTTTCTTGGCATTGACAAATAATTAAAAAATAATTATAATATAATTATGGAATATATAAATTTTGAATGGGATGAAAATAAAAACAGAATCATTTCAGCAAGAAAAGCAACGAAAAGCGAAACAAAAACGTACAGCAGATATGCAGGAGGTGGAATCAATGAGAGAGGAATATGATATTGAGAATTTGAATCCCAGGAGGAATCCTTATTCCAAAAGGTTGAAAAGGCAGATAACAATCAATATTGATAGCGATACAGTGGATTTCTTCAAGGCACAGAGCGAGGAATCGGGCATACCATACCAGACACTTATCAATCTGTACCTGTCGGACTGTGCAAAGCACAAAAAGCAGTTGCAGATATCGTGGGAGTAGGGTAGACGATTTTTTCTGAAAAGGCGAGTCTTTTTTCAGTTTCCGATTTGGATAGAACATATCGAAGCAGGTGATATTCTGTTGATACAGAAGAAAAAATAGTATAGATACAGGAGGGTAGTAGATGGACGGACATCAGTACGAATATTATTGTGCCAAGCTGCTAAGGAAGCGGGGCTTTTCTAAGGTGACAGTGACGAGAGGAAGCGGCGACCAGGGAGTGGATATCGTGGCCAGCAGAAAAGGGAAGCGTTATGGAATACAGTGTAAATATTATACCCATCCGGTAGGAAACAAAGCCGTACAGGAGGTCTTTGCCGGCGCGAAATATTACGATTGTGAAAAAAGCATTGTGCTGACCAATAACACCTTTACCAAATCCGCCAGGGAGCTGGCAGAGCGGACTGGAGTAGAACTATGGGAATATAACCGGATCCCGTACCGCATGAAGGGGTCGGGGCTGGCCGGTTGGCTGGGGCTTTTGGCCTGTTTGCTGGGAATCGCTGAGCTATGGCTTCGAGAGGGGTCGGCTCCGGCCGCAGGGTTTGGAGAAGGGTGGCTGCAGATACAGGAGCCAGAGCTTTTTTTGCTGATAGCAGGAGGTCTGTGCAATGTAGCTTCTTTTCATAAATGGGGAATCGCGCTGTGCGGATGCTTGTGCTATCTGGCGGCGGGCCTGGCTGGTCTTTTCTTAGGAGAGACACCAGGAAGGCTACGGCTGTCCGGGCTGGTATTTTATGGCATATTGATATTGGTTTCAGGGGTGAAGGCCTGGCGGCTGCGGGGAAGAGCTGTGAAATAAGCCTGACATAAGCAGAAAAACAATTTCGGAAAAAGTATTGTCTCCCTCTCCAAAATATGTTATGGTAATAGAAAGGAAACGCCTGACCAAACAGGAGGCGATACGGCCGGTATGAATATCAATCTGGAATATTATAAAATTTTTTATTACGTTGCGTCCCTTGGCGGTATCACGGCGGCAGCAGGCAAGCTTTGTATTTCTCAGCCGGCCGTCAGCCAGTCGATCAAGCAGCTGGAAAAGCAGATCGGAGGGGCGTTGTTCTTGCGGACGCCCAAGGGAGTGCGTCTGACTCCGGAAGGACAGGTGCTGTTTTCCTATGTGCAGAAGGGCTATGAAATGATTTTACTGGGCGAGGAACAGTTTAAAAAGAGGAATGATTTGGAAAACGGGGAAATTCATATCGGAGCCAGCGATATGACGTTAAAATATTATCTGCTGCCGTATCTGGAGCAGTTTCACAGCATTTATCCAGGGATTAAGGTAGTCGTAACGAATGCACCGACCCCAGATACATGCCAGAGGCTTACAGAAGGGCGAATCGACTTTGGTATCGTCAGTTCTCCGGTGCAGGAAAGGCCGGATATGGAGCTGCGCCCGGTGCGGGAGATCGAGGACGTTTTTGTAGCTGGGAGCCGTTATGCAACACTCAAGCACCGAACCGTGCGGTATCAGGAGTTAGAAAAGGTGCCGTTGATATGCCTGGAAAAAAACACCAGTACCAGGCGGTATATGGACGGGCTTCTGGCGGAAATCGGCGTCACCATGCAGCCGGAATTTGAGCTGGCCACCAGTGATATGATTGTGCAGTTTGCTCTCAGGAATCTGGGGATTGGCTGTGTAGTACGGGATTTTGCCCTGCCGTATCTGGAGCGCGGAGATTTGTTTGAGATTTTATTTGAGCGGAAAATCCCGAAACGGCAAATGTATGTAGTGACGATGAAGCAAAATCCGATGTCTACCGCGGCACATGCCCTGCTAAAGCTGATGGAAGAGGAACTGACTGGATAACAGGAGAAAAAGGAGAGAAAGGCAATGAGATTAGGAGCGTTAGAAGCAGGCGGGACGAAGATGGTTCTGGCGATAGGAAACGAACAGGGGGAGATTTTAGAACAGACCTCTATTCCGACGAAAACGCCGGAGGAAACAGTGCCTAAGATGCTGGACTGGTTTTGGGAACGACAGCCAGAGGGACTGGGAATCGCGTGTTTTGGCCCGGTAGATGTCAATCCCGAATCAGAAACCTATGGTTTTATTTTGGATACGCCAAAGCTTCCATGGATACGATATGATTTATTGGGAAAGCTAAAAGAAAGGCTGAACGTGCCAATGAAGATAGACACGGATGTCAATGGCTCCTGCTTAGGAGAAATGACCTTTGGCTGTGCAAAGGGGCTCGATTCGGTGCTGTATTTGACGGTAGGAACCGGAATCGGAGCCGGAATCTGTATAGGAGGAAATTTGGTGCATGGAATGCTGCACCCGGAGGCAGGTCATATTTTATTAGGCCGACACCCAGACGATCCGGGGAAGTGTATCTGCCCGTATCATGAAGCCTGTATCGAAGGACTGGCTGCAGGGCCATCTATCGAAGCCAGATGGGGAAAAAAGGCCAGTGAATTGGCAGACGAGGCTTTGGTTTGGGAAATAGAAAGCCATTATCTGGCACAGGGTCTGGTGAACTATATCATGACCGTTTCCCCGAAAAAAATCATTTTAGGCGGCGGTGTCATGCATCAGGAACAGTTGTTTCCACTGATCCGGGCAAAGGTAAAAAAGCTCATAAACGGCTATCTGCACACCAAGGAGCTAGAGGATATGGACAGCTATATCGTACCGAACAGTCTAAACGACAATCAGGGGATTTTAGGGGCGCTTCAGTTAGGCTACCTGGCGGTACAGGAGGCCAGAATTTCATAAGGGGAAAGAGCGAGATTGGAATGCCCTCTTTGTCCTAGAGGAGAATGATGATTTTTCTTGGACATTAAAATAGGAGCCTCTCAATGTGCTGCCGCACTTATGCAGAGGCACATCGGGACATGGTTCAAACAGCATAAATATAAAATCCAGTTATATAGAATATAAAATATATTGATTTTAGTTATACTGTAGAATATGATATATTAAAGGTGAACTTAAAAAACAGCAAAATCCCGTACAAGACACAGCTCGATTTACAGACACGACGCTTTGTAGCTGGAAATTGAGCTTCAGATAGGTGTCTTGGAAGGGATTTTACGGAATTAAGCCCAGCAGAGCTGGGCTCAAATAGGAGGATATGAAAATGGTAAGAGCAGTCGTAGGTGCGAATTGGGGAGACGAAGGAAAAGGGAAAATTACGGATATGCTGGGGCAAAGCTCGGATATCATTGTACGGTTCCAGGGGGGCAGCAATGCAGGCCATACGATTATCAACAATTATGGAAAGTTTGCGCTGCACCTTCTTCCGTCCGGCGTGTTTTACGGCCATACAACGAGTATCATTGGGAATGGCGTGGCGTTAAATATTCCGTATCTGTTTCGTGAGATTCAGGAGATTGTGAAAAAGGGTGTACCAGAGCCGAAAATCCTTGTTTCTAATCGGGCGCAGATTTTAATGCCTTACCATATTTTGTTTGATCAATATGAGGAGGAGCGTCTGGGCGGCAAATCCTTTGGTTCAACCAAGTCTGGAATCGCACCGTTTTATTCCGATAAATATGCAAAAATCGGTTTTCAGGTGTCGGAATTGTTTGACGATGCCCTTTTAGAAGAAAAGACCGTGCGGATTTGTGAGCAGAAAAACGTCATTTTAAAATATCTGTATCATAAGCCGGAGCTAGATCCGAAGGAGCTGCTGGCAACCCTGCACGAATACCGGGATATGGTAGCGCCTTATGTATGCGATACGGCGGCCTTTTTGCAGGAGGCTATCCATGAGGGCAAGACGATTTTGTTAGAGGGCCAGCTAGGGGCATTGAAGGATCCGGATTTCGGAATTTATCCGATGGTGACATCTTCTTCTACCCTGGCCGCTTACGGGGCGATTGGTGCAGGAATTCCTCCGTATGAAATCAAGGATATCATTACGGTAGTGAAGGCTTACTCCAGCGCTGTAGGGGCTGGCGAGTTTGTCAGTGAGATTTTTGGTGAGGAAGCAGATGAATTGAGACGGCGGGGCGGCGACGGCGGCGAGTTTGGCGCAACGACCGGACGGCCAAGGCGGATGGGCTGGTTTGATGCAGTGGCCTCCCGTTACGGCTGCCGGATGCAGGGCGCTACCGAGGTGGCCTTGACGGTATTGGATGTGTTAGGATATCTGGAGGAGATTCCGGTATGCGTCGGCTATGAAATCGACGGCAAGGTGACAAAGGAGTTCCCAACAACGGCAGCCTTGGCCAAGGCAAAGCCGGTATACGAAAAGCTGCCGGGCTGGAAGTGCGATATCCGCGGGATTCAGACATATGAGGAGCTGCCGGAGAATTGCCGGAGGTATGTCGAATTTATCGAGAAGGAATTAAACGTACCGATTACGATGGTATCAAACGGGCCGGGTCGTGAGGAGATTATCCGCCGGAATGTATAAGAAACGACAGGAAATGATAAAAGGATGTTAGAAGGTGTGAAAAAAGCAATCCGAAACAGATTGCTTTTTTCTATATATTCCCTGTACGGCGGAAGGAAACTGGAATGGGAACAGAAAAAGAAAGGATGACAAAATGGCAGCTACAACAAAAATCGGCGCCCATGTCGGGATGTCCGGAAAAGAAATGTTTATCGGATCGGTGAAGGAGGCCGTTTCTTACGGAGCAGATACGTTTATGGTATATACGGGCGCGCCGCAAAATACCAGACGGAAGGAGATTCAGGAACTTAGGATACCAGAAGGATTAGAACTGGCAGAAAAAGAAGGAATTAACGAGTTTATCATTCATGCTCCGTATATTATCAACCTGGGAAATCCGGTGAAAAAGGAAACCTGGGAGCTGGCGGTTCGTTTTCTGACTGTAGAGCTGGAGAGAACGGCGGCGATGCACGGGAGTTGTCTTGTGCTGCATCCGGGTTCTCATGTCGGAGAGGGGGTCGAGGCTGGCCTTGCAAAAATCATAGAGGGATTAAACGAGGTGCTAAGCGAGAACAACGTTCCCTTTGTTGCTCTGGAGACTATGGCAGGAAAGGGCAGTGAAATGGGTAAACGCTTTGAAGAGCTGTCAAGGATTTATGACGGCGTGAAGTATCCAGATAAGCTGCGGGTCTGCTTTGATACCTGTCATGTCCACGATGCCGGATATGACATTATTCATCATTTTGACGAGGTGATGGAGGAGTTTGATCGTTTGATTGGAAAGGAGCAGATCGCGGTATTCCATATCAATGACAGCAAAAACGATTGCGGAAGCCATAAGGATCGGCATGAAAATATCGGCTTTGGGAAAATCGGCTTTGAGGCGCTTCATCGGATTGTATTTCACCCGGATTTCCTATCCGTACCTAAAATTTTAGAGACGCCTTATGTACCGGACGAGGCAAGCGGGGAAAAATATGCGCCCTACAAGCTGGAGATTCAGATGTTAAGGGAAGGAAGATTCTGGCCGGATTTCAAGGAACAGGTCATTAACAGTTACAAAAGTTTCGGTTGAAAAGAGAGGGCGAACTATGGTACACTGGCTACAAGAAGCTTATGGGCGGTGGAAAACGTGAAAGAGAAAATAGATCAATTTGCCAGAGGAGAATTCCGTTATGAGCTACCGGAGCTGCTGCTTTCTACAGATCGGCTGCAGCTTAGGGTAGTAGCGGGCGAAACAGGAAGGGGAAGCTTTCAGATCCGTAATTCCAGACAATGGGAGATGGAGGTTTTTCTCTTTTGTGATGAGGAAGAAATGGAGCTTTCGACAGAGAGGCTAAAGGGAAAGGAAGGCGAGGTTTCTTATTGCTATCACGGAGAATATCTGGTGGCAGGAGATCGGCAGGAGGGAGCAATTCTGCTTGTCACCAGCTTAGGGGAGCTGCGTCTGCCCTATGAAGTGACAGTGATTGAGCCGGAGTTTGATACAAGCATTGGGGCGCTTTCGGATCTGTTTCAGTTTGCAGGCCTGGCGCAGACGCATTGGGAAGAGGCTAGGAAGATTTTTCTTTCTGGTTCGTTTGCCGATGCGTTTTTAAAGACGTCAGAGGAACGGCTGCTGTATCGGAGTCTGCGGGGGAGCGCTTCAGCCGATCATGCGATGGAGGAATTTTTAAGGACGATCCGCAAGAAATCGCCGGTGATGCTGCGGGTAGAGAAAAAGGAGCAGGAATACCATCTGGCCAGCCGGACGATGCGGGATACTATTTTGATCCATAAGGACGGCTGGGGGCTGATCGATGGACGGGTGACGGCAGAGGGAGCCTTCCTGATGTTAGAAAAGGATCGGCTGGAGCAGGAGGATTTTACGGCAGGCGTTTATGAATTGCCTTTTCTTTTAGATCCGGAGAAGCTAGAAAGTTCCAAAAGTATGGCGCGGATTCGGATTACAACAGCGGATCAGGAGCTGATGGTAGAGTTCCCGGTTTATGGTGCAGGCAGGCGGAAGCTGTATACAAATGGACGAAAAAAGAAGGAATACAGCTATAAATTATTGCAATGTTTTTTAAACTGGCGGCTGGGGCGGCTTTCTGCGGAAGAATATGCTTCGGAAGGAAGAACGTTGCTGTATGCGCTGCAAGTAGTAGAAGAAAATCCGCTGCTGGAGCTGGTAAGCGTCCATTTAAACCTAACAGGCGGAAGGGAACGGGAAGCACAGGAGCAGCTTTTGCGCTTGGCCAGAGAAGAAGAGCAGATGGGCGGACAAATCCAGTTCTTTTATCAGTATCTGTGCGGACAGGCTCTGCAGGGGAGCGGAGCCGGGCGGATTGGAATATCGGAACGTCCGGCAGGAGAGCCGTCTGGACGCTGGGAGGGCGCCGAGGCATTTTTTGGCAGATGGTATGTGGAGCTGTTTTATTTGCTGCAAAAACGAAAGGAAGGCGTTTCTGCTTCTGAGTGCTTCGAGGCAGCAAAAAATCTGTTTTCCCAGGGCTGCCGCAGTCCGTTTTTATATCTGGAGGCATTTTGGGCGTTAGAGAAGGAGCCGGAGCTGTTGTTACGGCTCGAGGAGTTTGAAATTCAGGTGATGAACTGGATGAGAAAGCAGGCACTTTGGCCAGAGGAGCCTTCTGCCCGTTATATCTATCTGGCTGAGGGCGAAAAGGAAGGCCGGAGGTTAGAATATATCTATTTGGAGGAGATGTACCAGCAGAAAAAGAGCCGCGAGGTATTAAATGCTGTCTGCAGCCTGCTGCTGCGGAGAAATTCCGGCAGCCGGGATTTTATCTGGTATCGCCGCGGTGTAGAGGCAGGCTTAAAGCTGACCGGATTGTATGAGGCGTATGTCGAGACCTTCCCATGGGAGAGCGGAACGGATTTAGACACGCGGATTTATACGTATTTTTGGAAGGACAACAGTCTGAATACGCAGAAAAAGGCGCTGTTATACAGCCATATCATCCGCCAAAGAGAGCAGAGGGCGTCGGTATATGCGCATTATCAGGAGCAAATACAGGAATATGCCAGAGAGCGGCTGGCCGCTGGACAGATCAATCCGCAGCTTGCCCGGATTTATGAGTATTTGCTAGAGCAGCCGGAGTTTCGGCAGGAGGCTTATGAAAAGCTGCCGGGTGTGATGTTTTGCTGTATGGTGACATGTGATACGCCGGGGATGAAGGGAGTATGCGTTTGCCATGAGGAGGAAAACGGAGAGATTTTTGTACCGTTTTCTCAGGGAATCGCTTATGTGGATATTTACACAGAAAATGTCGGGATTTCCTTAGAGGATGAAGAAGGAAACCGTTATGCCGTTTCCAGGCCGTATGAGTGGAAACGGCTGATGCAGCCAGGAAGTCTTTTGACGGATTGCTATGCGGCAGGAAGTCGGGACAGACGGTTGCTTTTGGCGCTTTTTTCCAGAGCCTCGCGGCTGGCAGAAAAGGAGCCGGAGGAAGAAATCATACTGTACCGGGAACTGTTGGCTTTGGACAGGCTTGCTCCGCACTGCCGGAATCAGGTCATGAGTGAATTGATCCGCTATTGTCATGAGCAGCTAGAGGGAAGCTTGCTAGAGGGCTATTTGGAGGAATATGATTTGGGACATGCCAGACGGGAGGAGCGGTTGCAAATTTTGGATATGATGCTGCTGCGGGATATGTATATTCCGGCAGAGCTGGCGCTTCGCAAATATGGCTATATAGGCTTGAATCTCCGGTATTTACAGCGGCTTTGCAGCAGGAAGGCGGCTGAGACTGAGGCGCCGGATTCGTTTCTGGTACGGCTTTGCTGGTATCTGTTTCAAAACGGAAAGACAGATTCCGTCCAGATCGAATATTTGTCCCGTTATTATGAGGGCGGTACAGAGCATTTGTATCAAATCTGGGCGGAGGCGTG
Organism: uncultured Lachnospiraceae bacterium; assembly: GCA_949155905.1. Classification (GTDB taxonomy): domain Bacteria; phylum Bacillota; class Clostridia; order Lachnospirales; family Lachnospiraceae; genus MGBC131033. The sequence goes on along the minus strand of CASCWU010000034.1, from coordinate 22,368 downwards.
CCGGATTGGACTCAAGGCAACGGCTTTGGAGGAACGGCTGCTTGGGCAGATGCTGTTTGCAGAGCATATCTTAACCGATGCGGCATCTGTTTACCGCTCCTTTGCCGGAAGGCCGGGCGGGGAACGGGGCGGAGCGATATCGCCGCAGTCCGGGAAAAAGCTGATTCGGGCTTTTCTTTCGTATTTGGCCTATCGCTATCTGGTTTTGGATCAGGAGGTACATGGGAGCCTGTTTTTGGATATGCAAAACGAGGTGTTTTATGACGATACCCAGCTTTGCAAGGCGGCGGCTCTGAAGCATTACAGCCGTTTGCGTGTTCTGACAGAGGGAGAGCGGGAGTTTGCCCAGATGCAGATGGAGCGGATGGCAAAGCAGGACTGTATCCTGCCGTTTTTCCAGCGTTTTGCCGGAAAATGCTTTGTCCCGGCGGCTGCACGGAACAAAAGCTATGTGGTATATATCTCCGATCCGGGTACGGAGATAGAGCTGCATTATCGGATTTTGGATGGAGATCGAGCCTCTGCCTATCAGACGGAACGGATGAAGGATATGTTCTTTGGGATTCATGTCAAGGATATGCTCTTATTTTACGGAGAACGGGTGCAATATTATATTACGGTGATCCAGGAGGGGCAGGAGCTTGTAAAGGAAAGCGGGATCCTAGAGCTGGATCAGGCCGAGGTAGGAGCCGCCATCGGGACACGGGGCGACGAGGAGGAGGCCTGTCAGATGCTGAATCTGATGTTGATTTCCAGGGAAATGGGAGATGATACGACGCAGATCGAGTTGATGAAACAGTATATCCGGCAAAGCTACATAAAGAAAAAGCTGTTCCAGCCATTGTAGAGGGGGAGAATACGTGGAAGAAAAGCTATTGGTAGGGTTGGATTTGTGCTGGGACTATACCCAGCTTACCTGTTATAATGCCAAAACAGGCGAGCCGGAGTCGATAGGGATACGGGGAAGTGAGGAGCAATACCTGATTCCTACCTGCTTGGCGGTCAAACGTGGGAGCCGGGAATGGGTATTTGGAGAAGAGGCCAAACGACTAATCGGGACAGAGGATGCAATTGATGCAGGGGATCTACTGGAAAAGGCTGAACAGGGGACAGAAACGGAGTTGTATGGGGTAAGCTTTCAGCCCGAGGATTTGCTAGAACGGTATTTCCGAAAGGTTTTGCTGCTATTGCGCCAGGTCTATCCAAACGGCAGGATTGCAAGTCTTGTGCTTTCCCTAGAGGAACGGGATCGGGCTAAGGGGAAAATCCTAAAGGAACGGTTAGAGGCAGCGTTGGCGAGGCTTGGAATCGAGCCGTCCAGAGTGCAGATTCAGAGCCATATGGCAAGCTTTCTACATTATACGGTCAGTCAGCGGCGGGATTTATGGCAAAACGATACGGCATTATTTGAATTTGGAAGGAATGGACTACACTACGTTCAGCTTTCCATCAACCGGAAGGAAATTCCGATGATCGCCGGGTTAGAGGATCGGGATTTTTCTGCTTATCTGACACAGAAACAGGTTCGGGAGGATCCGGTGACGGCAGGAAAGATTTTCCAGGATGTAACAGAGATGGCCGTTTACCGGAAGGTGCTTTCGACAGTCTATGTCGTGGGCAGAGGCTTTGAGGGAGACTGGGCGGACGAGGTGCTGATTTCCCTTTGCGCCAGACGCCGGGTATTTAAGGGGCAGAACCTGTATGCCAAGGGCGCCTGCTATGCAGCGCTTCATCTGACGGAATGGGAAGAGGAGCGAGTGCTGCTTTTAGGAGAGGATCGTACTTCCGCTGAGCTGTCGATGCAGGTATACCGGGACGGAGGTATGCAGGAGCTGACGTTGATTCGTCCGGCTATTTTATGGCAGGAGGCCTTTGGAGAATGGGATTTTATTCTGGATGGAGAAACGGAGCTTGCGTTGCAGATCCGGGATTATATGACAAAAAAGAGAGAGCAGCATTTGATTGATTTAAGCGCGCTGCCGCCGCGCCCGCCCCGGATGACAAGAATTCGGATGAAGCTCCAATATGTGGATCTGCATACTTGCTTGATTCAGGTAAAGGATTTGGGCTTTGGCGAACTGATGCCGGCAGGCGGGGAGGGGAGCGCCGCGTTCTCACCGGCAGGCGGCAGAGGTAACACAGCAGGCGGAAGAATCTGGGAAATGACATTGGAATTGTAGGTGTAGGGAATTATCATGAATAAAACAGAGCAGGGCAAGATTATTTTATGCACAGGCCGGATGGCAAAGGAAGGCTGGCTTCTTGCAGACGGATTAAAGGTGTATTCTGTAGAAGAGCTATGTTATTATGTCTATCAAAACATCTATGGCTTAGAGGATGGATTTTTTACAAGGGAGCTTTCTGACTGGCTGGAGCAAGAATGCGGGATGCCGGAAACGGCGGAAAAGCTGAACTGGCTTCTTTCCGAGGGATATGGGACGAAGGATTTGACGATTGCTCTTTTGTGTAGCGCAGACTATTATACGGAGCCGGAGATTAAGGAGCTGCTCGTTCGGATGAATGAGTTAGAGCAGCTTCCCCCTTGGAAGAAGAGAAAGCGCCTCGCAGACGAATACCTGCACAGAGGCCAGTACGCCAGAGCCGGAAACGAATACGAGAAAATTTTAGCCGAATATCCCTTGACAGAAGAGGAACGGGGGAATATTATGCACAACATAGGAGTGGTACGGATGTATACAGCATCCTCTGCGGATGCTGCCGAGAGCTTCTATACAGCTTATAAGCTATGGCATCATCCGGAGTCGATGAAGCTTTGTCTTTTGGCTTGCCATATGGGAAATTGCCAGGAGGAATACCAGAGAGTGCAGGCGGAGGAGGGCATCAGCCAGGAGTTTATCCAGATGACCGAGGAGGAATGGGTGGAGTCGGCGGAGGAAGCAGATAGCTCCGGCCAAGGAAAGCTGTTAAGAGAGATCCTCCAGGGCAGAAGAGCTGGGATGGTGGCGGAGTCCTATGAGGGACTAAACGGACTGTTAGAGGTCTGGAAGCAGGAATATCGGAACGCCTTGCAAAGCTATGGCGCGATCAGATGAGGAGAGCAGTATGGGATTATTCCGTAAACGAATAGAATTGTCAGAACAGGAAATGAATGAGTTCATCCAGCAGATGGGAGAGCAGTCCTTGCCTCATTATCGGAAGCGGGAGAAACGAAAGCATATGTCCGGGTTACCGGCAAATGCAGGAAAAGAGGGTCAGGCCGGGAGAGAGGAAAACGAGCCGGAGTTATGGGTAGATACGCTCGTAGAGACGCTTCCCTGGGAGGATACTCTGCCAGAAGGAGACGTGCTGTTTCCGGGAGAGGAAGGCTCCCTTTCTAGGGGAGAGTCCTCCTTTGCCTCGGAGCTTTCAGACACCTTGCCTAAGGAGTTCCCGGCAAAAAAGGGGATGGTATTTGGCGGAGCGATACCAAGGTTAGAAAAGAGAGAACTTCGGGAGTTTTTAGAGGAGCGTTGTGAAAGCATTCAGGAGGAGGAGCTTCTTCTTTCGGCGGTTCGGACAGAATATCAGGAGGTGACAGCCTATCTTCAGGATGCTCAGTTGATTGAGCGGGCAGAGGAGGAGGAGAGGATGCAGATAGAGGATGCCGCCCGGCATATCCTGGCGCTGCGCAAGGAGACCAACCGTTTAAAAAGGCAGCGTAGGACATTGACGGATTTTGAGTATCAGACGATGGAGCGTTACCAGGATATGCTGCCAAAGGAGCTTCACAGACTAAAGCAGGAGGAAGAGTACCGAACCCTGATCAAATCTGATTTGATTAAGCTGGAGGAGGAAAAGGGGGTGCTGCTTTACGAGGAGGAGGAAATCGCAGACAAAACCCGTTTTCTGTATAAAATCGGGATAGCGGGGGGCGCGATGACCACTTTTTTGTTTGTGTTGTATTTGTATTTGTTTTTGGCTCTGGAGCTGCCTGTGATAGCTCCGTTTTTGGTGACGGCAGGAGGAGCCGGCCTGCTTTGCGCTTATCTGTTTTATGAAGGAAGGCGTAATGTCTATGCCAGGAAGCTGAACAACAAAAAGCAGAACCGGTTGATTATGCTGCAAAACCGGGTAAAAATCAAATATGTGAACAATACCTCCTCTCTGGATTACAGCTATGACAAATATGCAGTCAACAATTCCAGAGAATTACAGACACGCTGGGAGCAGTATGTGTCGTTACAAGACGATAAGGAGCGCAAGGAGCAGAGCCTTGATGTGCTGCGCCGTTACGAATGGCAGCTTTTCCAGGCATTGGGAAGGCTTCGTCTCCACGATCCGGATGTCTGGTCAAGGCAGGCGGAGGCGTTGCTCGATCAAAAGGAAATGGCGGAAATCAAGCATCGCTTAGCCGTTAGAAGGAAAAAGCTCTGGGAACGGTTAGAATATAACAGTCAGCTCCAGGAACAGGTTAGGAATGAGCTGCGTCTGTTTCAAAAAAGCTATCCCCAGGAGCAGGTGCTGTTAGAGGATGTATTGGGGCAGTATGGGATAACCCTGTAGGAAAGGGGAAAAAGCCGGATAGGAGGAAACGTGTATGGCAGAGGGTGCAGATTTAGGAAACGGAAAAATCGGGAAGCTGTTGTTTTCATTGGCGGTGCCGACGATAACGGCGCAGGTCGTCAATATGCTGTATAATATTGTAGACCGGATTTATATCGGGCATATGCCAGGCGCCGGGGCGCAGGCGCTGACCGGAGTTGGCCTGGTGCTTCCCATCATTATGCTTATTTCAGCCTTTAGCTCGTTGATCGGGATGGGCGGATCTCCTAGAGCAGCGATTATGATGGGCAAGGGGGAGGATGGAGAAGCAGAAAAAATCATGGGGAATTGCCTGACGGCGCTGCTTGTCACCTCGGTTATTTTGACCGTTATCTTTTTGCTGTTTGGGGAACGGCTGCTGTGGGCGATTGGCGCAAGCGAGGCAACGATAGGCCATGCGATGGGCTATATGCGGATCTATGTGTGCGGGACGGTTTTTGTTCAGCTTTCTTTAGGAATGAATGCTTTTATTACGACACAGGGCTATACCAAGGTCAGCATGTTGACTGTAGTCATTGGTGCGATCTGCAACATTGTCCTGGATCCGATCTTTATTTTTGTTTTAAAGCTGGGGGTGCAGGGAGCGGCGTTAGCGACCATTCTTTCCCAGGGAGTCTCTGCGTTGTGGGTCATGCGGTTTTTATTGGGGAAGCAGACGAAATTAAAAATCCGGCGGGTGACGCTTAGGCCGGAGACAAGGGTACTGCTTCCGGTGCTGGCTCTTGGGGTTTCTCCGTTTGTTATGCAGAGTACGGAAAGCCTGCTGAGCGTAGCGCTCAATTCCTCCTTACAGAAATATGGCGGAGATTTGGCGGTAGGAGCCTATACGATCATCGGAAGTGTGATGCAGATGATTATGCTGCCGATGCAGGGGCTTTCCCAGGGGGCGCAGCCAATCATCAGCTTTAACTATGGCGCAAGGAAAATTGACCGGGTAAAAAAGGCAACCAGACTTCTTATTACCTCTACCCTAGTCTACAGTGTGAGCTGCTGGCTGTTGATTATGCTCTTCCCACAGATTTTGGTGCGCGTCTTTTCCAGTGATCCGGCTCTGATGGATATTGCGGTATGGGCGATGCGGATCTTTATGGCAGGAACGATTGTTTTCGGAGCGCAGACCGGCTGCCAGCAGTCCTTCCTGGCGCTTGGGCAGGCTAAAATTTCGCTGCTGCTGGCTTTGCTGCGGAAAATTATTTTGCTGATTCCTCTGATTTATATTTTGCCGCTGTTCTTTGCCGACAAGCTGATGGCGGTTTTTCTGGCGGAGCCGGTGGCTGACGTTTTGGCAGCGGTGACGACGTTTATTACCTTCAGCCTGTGGTGCCGCAGGAATTTAAAGCCGGATGCCGGCATACAATAAAAAGAACCTTAAGCTTTGGAAAAGTAAGACAGAAACGGAGGGAGAGAGGCGGAGACAGCGAAAAGAAGAGACAAAGGCCGGCCTGTAAGGTGGCAGCGGATCCTTCCGTTTGTTGTGATGGGAATGGGATTTGCTGCTGGGATTTTAACGATATGGTTCCAGCCAGGCTTCGGGCGTGGGGAAAAAAGCAGCTGGAAGCCTGGGCGGGACATTATGGTAGTAACAAGAGAAAGCGGATCCGGAACACGGAGCGCTTTTTTGGATCTGTTTGAGCTGCAGGAGATAAACGGCGGACAGAAGAACATTCTGCTGACCAGGGAGGCGATAACGGTAAACCGAAGCGGAAGTCTGTTGGCGGCAGTAGCCGGAAACCCTTATGCCATCGGCTATGCCTCGATGCAGGATCATCTGCTTGGAGTAAAAGGAATCTCTATCGATCACGTAGCGCCTACCAGGGAGCATATAAAGGATGGGAGCTATCCCTATGCCAGACCCCTTTTTATGGCAGTACGGAAAGGAGAACGAAATGGAGCAGGAAAGAGATTTTTGGAATATGTTCTTTCTGAGGATGGTCAGAAAATAGTGGAAGCAGCCGATTATCTTTCTGTCTGGCAAGAGGAAAGGGATGGAAAAGACAGGAAACAAGGGAATCGTCAGAGCCAGATACAAGGGAAATTGATTTTGTCCGGTTCGTCTACGGTGATGCCCCTGGCAGAGAAATGGGCAGAAGGGTACGTGGAATGGAGCCTTGGCAGAGGGCAGCAGATTGGGCAAACGCAGGGAGAAGCACAAGCATGGGAGATCGAGCTGCAGGAGAGTGATTCCAGTTCCGGGATAGCAATGCTGCTTCAAGGGAGTGCAGATGTGGCGCTGCTTTCCAGAGAGCTGACGAGAGAAGAACGGCAGCAGGTGATTTGGGCGGCAGTGGCGGTGGATGGGCTGGTGATTGTGGTAAATGAGCGAAATCCGATAGAAAACCTGAGCAAAGAGGAAATCCGCCGGATTTTTATGGGGGTAGACCGCGTATGGACAGAATAAGGGGCGAGGGAAAGGAAGTGTTTGGGGTTTTGGCAGGAAGCAGTCTGTTTTTTCTTGTATTGTTTGTCAGCTTCCTGTTTGGCGGAGGACTTCCGGCGTTGTGCCGCCTCCCTCTTTCGGAGTTTCTTTTTGGCCTCCGGTGGGCTCCAGAGGAGACGCCTGCCTCCTATGGTATCCTGCCGATGATAGCCGGAACCGGTCTGGTGACAGGCGGAGCCGTGCTGCTGGCGGCTCCGTTGGGGATTTTGGCGGCAGTCTATATAAAGGAATATTGCTCGCCCCGTTTTGCGGAGCTTTACCGGGGAATGCTGGCAGTTTTGGCGGGTATTCCGTCGGTCGTCTATGGGTTTTTTGGGATGCTGGTGCTGGTGCCGGGGATTCGGAGTTGGCTTGGCGGGACGGGAAACAGCCTGTTAGCAGCCATTTTGCTATTAGCCTTTATGCTCCTTCCGACGGTGACAGAGATCAGTGGAAGCGCCCTGGCAGAAGTACCGGCAGAGTGGCCGTTAGGGGCAAGAGCCTTGGGCGCCGGCAAAATCCGGGCGATTTTTTTCGTAGAGCTTCCGGCAGCGGCAAAGGGCTTGCGGACAGGCGTTCTTCTGGCTGTCAGCCGGGCGATGGGGGAGACGATGGCGGTTTCTATGGTAGCAGGAAATCAGGCCAGATTGCCTGGGGGACTGCTAGACGGAGTTCGGACTCTGACCTCCGGGATTGCGATGGAGATGGGCTATGCAGCAGGTCTGCACAGGCAGGTGCTGTATGCGATGGGAATGGTGCTGTTAGGTTTTATGATATTGGCAGGTATGATTTGGAGAAAAAGGAAATAGGCGGCAGAAATGAAAAGAAGAAAAAGACCGTTTCGGGAGGCATTGGGGGAAGCAGCCGTTTGCCTTGCCGGATTAGGGGCCTTGTTTTTGGGCTGTTATTTGTTCGGATGTATTGTGGCGGGAAGTATGATAGGGGGCTTGGGACAGGCATGGGGCTTTGGAAAGGAGGTCTGGATTGCCCTGTGCAATACGCTTGTGATGGTGTTTCTCTGTCTGGCTCTGGTGCTGCCGCTTGGTGTCGGGACAGCCGTTTTTTTAGTGGAATATCAGAGAAAAGGGAGCAGGCTGGCAGGGCTGATTCGCTTTGGGATGGAGCTGTTGGCCGGAATCCCTTCTGTGCTGTATGGACTGTTTGGTATGATTTTTTTTGTCACTACGCTGCGGATGGGCTACTCAATTTTAGCAGGGAGCCTGACGATGGCGATGGTGATTCTGCCGGTTATCGTACAGACGGCAGAAAAGGCCTTCATGGAGGTGCCGAAGGAGCTGCGGGAGGGGGGAAGGAGTCTGGGAGCTGGGAAGGTAAGCGTTTTATTCCGACTGGTGCTGCCGGAAGCCTCCTCAGGGATTTTGTCGGGAGTTTTACTGGCAGTCGGTAAAATTGTCGGAGAAACGGCTGCTTTGCTTTATACAGCCGGGACAGCAGAAAAAATGCCGGAATCGCTTTTGGATTCCGGCAGAACACTGGCTGTCCAGCTTTATTTGTATTCCTCGGAACGAGGCGGTGTGGGAAAGGCCGAATTTTATACCGATACCTGGCGGCTGGCGCTGCTGTTTGTAGTGCTGGTGTTCGTTTTGCAGCTTACCGCCAGACATTTCTTTAAGGATTAGTATTTTCCGGATAAATTTTTTGCAGCCAGTCCATCCGGGCAACGGCATTTTGCAGCAAAAGATCGGCTAAGGTAAGGGCAACCATTGACTCGACGACGACGACGGCCCGCGGGACGATAACCGGATCGTGGCGTCCATGAATGGATAGCTCGGTTTCCGATCCGTCGGATCGGATGGTCTGCTGTGGCCTTGCAATTGAAGGCGTCGGCTTTATTGCGGCGCGAAGAAGGAGTGCACTGCCGTCGCTCATACCGCCTAATACACCGCCTGCATGGTTGGTGCGTTTGGCTGGTTTTCCCTCCTCTGTCTGATAAAAGGCATCGTTGTGAACGGAACCAGTCATAGAGGCGGCCGAAAAGCCTGAACCGAATTCCACGCCCTTGACGGCGCCAATCGACAGGACTGCCCTTGCGAGACAGGCATCCAGCTTGTCAAAGACGGGCTCGCCAAGTCCGGCAGGCAGTCCTGTCACCTGACAGGTGATGATGCCGCCGACAGAATCCTGTGTGCTCATCTGCTCTGATAAATAAGCCTCTGCCCTTTCGCTTGCAGCAGAATCCGGGAAATAAAGCGGACTGGCCATCACAAGGGAACGCTTGAATACACGGCTTTCTGCTTGTAACGAGTCTGGCAGAGAAACCGGCCCGATGGCAGAGGTATAAGCCAGAACGTCAATGCCAAAGGAAGAAAGCAGCTTGGCGGCTACGGCTCCGGCGGCTACTCTGGCCAGGGTTTCCCGGCCGGAGGAACGGCCGCCTCCCCGGTAATCTCTTCTCCCATATTTGGCATCAAAGGTATAGTCCGCATGTCCCGGACGGTAGACAGAAGCCAGATGGGAATAGTCCTTGGATTGCTGGTTGGTGTTACGTACCAGGATAGAAATGGGGGTGCCGGTGGTGTAGCCTTCAAAGACGCCGGACAAAAGCTCGGCCGTATCGTTTTCCTTACGTGGGGTGGTATAGCGTGTCTGCCCTGGCTTACGCCGATTCATATAGGGCTGTATATCTTGTTCGGATAAGGGAAGTCCGGCCGGGCAGCCGTCTATCACGACACCGAGCGCCGGCCCGTGGGATTCTCCCCAGGTAGTGATACGGAATAAAGTGCCAAAACTGGAACCAGGCATAAAAACAACTCCTTTCTAGTAGCATATGATTTTTTGTTTCATACTATATAATAGATCATCTATGGACAGGAAGCAAGTGGATGGCTATGATACATTTTCAGGATTATGAAGAATATGTCTCGGCTAAAAATAGATTAGAAGAGCTGCAAAAATACAGGAGGGCCATGGCCGGACAGGAGGAAGAGGTACTTGGAACGGCGCCTGAGGAAAAGCAGCGGGGCCGGACGGAGCTGGTGATGGAGGATAACACCATCTATGAAATTGATACCGAATGTGAGGAGTGCCTAAAAACCTTTTGGCGGTGGAAGGCCGAGGAAAAAGCCGGGCAGCAGTAGCTGCCCGGCTTTGCCGGCTTCTGTTTTGCGGTATGTCCGAATCAGACGACTAGAAAAACTCCGGCAGGCGCATTCGCACCTGCCGGAGCCAGCCTGCTTTTAGCAGAAGCTGCCGTTACCGCAGCAGCAAAGCAGAAGCAAAATCCAAATCAGGCTTGTGCCGCCGCCATTGCCGCATCCGCCGCCGCATCCGCAGTCGTTGCCGCCGCAGAGGTTGCCGAAGTTGCCACCGCATCCGCCGCAGAACAATAAGATCAGGATAAGCCACAGACAGCTATTGTTGCCGCCTCCCTCACATCCACATCCACATCCGCCGCCACAGTTGGTTGCTGCTAAATCACTCATGATAAATCCTCCATTTTGATTGATTACACTGTATTATATGTGGCAGGGCTTGACTGGTTTCCAAGAAAAATAGAAATATTACTTGTGCAAAGAAGTCAGGTGATCTATAATTCGGTTAGAAAGGTTTCGTTGCCGTGCGGACTGCTTCCAGCAGTACTTCCGGCAGCCTAAGGAATGAGGCGGCAGGACAAGCAGAGTAAGTTTCTGCCTGCCGGTATGGTTATGAGATAGGAGGATATCATCTATGAAGGTAAAGGTTATCATGATTCCAAAAAGCAAGACAAAATGTATCCAGGCCGATGATACCGTGGCAGAAGCGTTAAAGCTGATCGACGAAAACGGTCTGCTTTCCCTCCCGGTTGTAGAGGGGAAGAAGGTATTTGGGATTTTGTCCAAACGTTATGTATATGAGCAGTATTTTAAGGAGGAGCAGGTAGACAGACAGGAGTTTTTGTCCCGTTCCGTCCGCTCCTTTATTCGGACAAAGCTGATGACTGTCCGGGAGAATACGCGGATTGTAGAGGCGGCAGAGCTGTTTATCGGCTCAAAGGCTCCGTTTATTCCGGTGCTGGACGAAAAGGATGAGCTGGCCGGAATCGTCACCTATCAGGCCATTTTTAAGGAATATCAGAAAATATCCGGTTCGGGCGAATATCATACGGTGATTGTGATGGCACATGATTTTAAAGGAAAGCTGGCAGAAATGGCAGATATCATTGCGAAAAATGACGGAAATATCAAAAACGTCCATCAGCGGGATACAGATTTGTTCGGGGTGCAGGAGGTGACATTTAAGATCGAATGTCCGAAGTTAGAAAAAATCGTAACTGCCCTGAAAAAGAAGGATTTTGATGTGCGACAGGTCATTCCGGCAAAGCAGGCATAGACACAGAACCAGAAGGAAAAATGGGAGGAAAAGAAGGATGGATGCAAAGAAAAGGATAGAGAATCTGCGCCGGGAGATGGCACGGGAGGGAATGGATATCTATCTGGTGCCGACGGCGGATTTTCATGAGTCCGAATACGCAGGAGAGCATTTTGCCGTGCGGAAATTTTTGTCCGGCTTTACCGGATCGGCCGGAACCCTGGTGGTGACACAGACAGAGGCTGGACTGTGGACGGATGGGAGATATTATCTTCAGGCAGAGCGCCAGCTTGCAGGAAGCGGGATTACCCTGTACCGGATGGGGGAAGAAGGAGTGCCGACGACAGAGGAGTTTATCCTAGAAAAATTGCCGGAGGGCGGGACGCTAGGCTTTGACGGCCGCGTGATCAACAGCCGGATGGGAGAGAACCTGGAAGAAAGAATAGCCGAAAAGCAGGCGAAGATTTCTTATGGAAAGGATCTGGCGGATGCGCTTTGGCCGGATCGCCCGGGGCTTCCTGCAGAGCCTGCTTTTTTCCTGGAGGAACGGTATTCCGGCAAAAGCAGCCGAGAGAAGCTTTCGGATTTGCGTCAGGCGATGGCAGAGGAGCAGGCAGACTATTTTATTCTGACCTCTTTAGATGATATTGCATGGCTGTTTAATCTCCGTGGTCATGACATTCCGTGTAACCCGGTTGTGCTGGCTTATGCGGTTATTGCGCGTGAGAGTGGAAGCTGTCTGTTTTTAGAGGAGTCCGTTTTAAACGAGGAAATCCGGCAGGAGCTGGCAGGAAATCAGATTCAGGTGCATCCTTATGACAGCATTTACCACTATGTGGGAGAGCTGCCGGAGGAAAGCCGTATCTGGCTGTGCAAGGCGAGGGTAAATTATGCGATTTACCGGAATTTGCCAAAGGGAACGGCGGTGATTGACAAGCCGAATCCGACGACATTGGCCAAGGCGGTGAAAAATCCGGTGGAGATAGAAAATCTGCGCCATTCCCATATCAAGGACGGAGTTGCAGTGACAAAATTTATGTACTGGTTAAAGAAAAACGTAGGGAAGCAGCCTATTACAGAAATCAGTGCAGCGGATTATTTAGAGGGGCTAAGGAGGGAGCAGGAGGGCTTTATTGAGCCGAGTTTTCATACGATTTCCGCCTACAATGCCAATGCGGCAATGATGCACTATTCCGCCTCCGAGGAAAGCAACGCCGAGTTAAAGCCGGAGGGTCTGCTGCTGGTAGATTCCGGCGGACAGTATTACGAGGGGACGACCGATATTACAAGAACCTTTATCCTAGGCCCGATTCCTGTGGAATGGAAAAAGCATTATACGCTGGTGGCCAAGGGAATGCTGAATCTGGCGAATGCAAAGTTTTTGTATGGCTGCAAGGGACGGACCTTAGACATTCTCTGCCGCGCGCCGTTGTGGAATTTGGGGATAGATTACCGTTGCGGAACAGGGCATGGCGTCGGCTATCTTTTAAACGTTCATGAGGGGCCGAACGGCTTCCGTTGGAAAAAAGTACCGGAGCGTGAGGACGGCGCTGTTTTGGAGGAGGGCATGGTGACAACCGACGAGCCGGGCGTTTATATTGAAAACAGCCATGGCATCCGGATTGAAAATGAGCTGGTGTGCCGGAAGGCAGAAAAGAACGAGTACGGCCAGTTTATGCAGTTTGAGGTCATTACCTGCGCCCCGATTGATTTAGAGGGGATTGATACGGCGTATTTAAATCCGGAGGATATCAGACAGTTAAACGAGTATCATCAGATGGTATATGAAAAGCTTTCTCCTTATTTGGAGCCGGAAGAGGTGACATGGCTGAGGGAGCAGACACGGGCGCTGTAGGAGATCGGGAATCTGCGGTAGCAGCCGGACAGCCGGAACACGAAAACAAGGGGTACCTTGTCAGGATTGTTGGTGTTTTCTAATAAAATCATGGATCGGGAGACGGCGAAACGGATAAGGAGGGCGATCAAGATGACACAGGTGGCAATGATATTTGAGGAAGAGAAACAGGAAGCGTTGCAGGAGGCAGCAAGGCTGTTTGAAAAAGAGAAACTGTATCGCCCTCCAGCCGTTCCATGGATTATTACCAGAAGCTGTTCTACTATCAGAAAGCAGGTGTCAGGGAATCTTGGATTGTTGATTCGGAAAAAAACCAGGTGCTGGTATATCGGTTTGAACGGGATTTGCTGGACTGCTATACTTGTAAGGATACTATACCGGCAGGAATCTATGAGGATTTGGAAATCGATTTGTCAGAAATACGTATAGGATAGCAGGATGCCAGTAATAGTCTAACCCTCCCGTCCACCTTAGACAGACATTTGTATTTGCCAGAAAAACTTTTTTGCGAAAATCCTTGACAAGTACCGGGGTAATCTATATAATACTTTTTGTCAGGTTTTTGTGTGATGTAAAATAACATAGAGTTAGAGAGGTGCGTATGGAAATCAATGGGGCTTTTCATAAGTAGGAATCCCTTTTTGCATTTTCTACGCTTTTCGTTTAACAGATGGTTTTACATAGTGTAGGGCGCCTTGGTTTTTTCAGCGCTTTGCCCACACCGCGCAGTTGCATAGTTTCGCGTACCATGACAAAAAATATATAAAGGAGGAAGTTCTTTTATGAAAAAGAAAGTATTAGCTCTTGTCCTGATGATGGCTATGGTATTTTCTCTTGTTGCTTGTGGAGATAAGAAAAATAACAACAATAATAATACTAACCCGGACAATCAGGAACAGGACAACACTACCCCGGATGATACAAATACTCCGGACGACACTACCCCGGAAGGGGAAGACAGCACAGATGAGACCACTCCGGAGGGGGATGATGTAGCAGGTACCCCAAAGGTAGGCGGCCAGTTGATCATCGGTGATGTTACCCAGTCCAATGGAGATGTATATCCATATTGGACCAATAACTCTTCTGATTATTTTGTATATCAGGTAGTATTTGGTGCTGGTACCCTGGAGCTTAACAGGGACGGACAGTATGTAGAAAATCCGAATGTTGTAGAAAAAATGGAAAAAGTAAACAACGAAGACGGTTCTATGACAGTTACGTATAAGCTTCAGGAAAATATGAAGTGGAGCAACGGCGAGCCGATTACCGCAAAGGATTACGCATTCCATTTGCTGTTTTTCTCCAGCCCGGTATTAGTAGAATTGGGCGCACAGGATAATACATCCGGTTATTATCTGAAAGGATGGGAAGCATTCAGCACTGGTGAGTCCAAGGTATTCCCAGGTGTTCGTCTGTTAGGCGATTATGAATTTGCCATTACGATTGATGCTTCTCAGCTTCCGTTCTATTTTGAAGATGCTCTGGCCAGCTACAATCCATCTTATATGAAGGGCTGGATGCCGGCAGATGTAGATATCTTAGACGACGGAGAGGGCTGCTATTTTACCGATACCTTTACAACAGCCAATGTAAAGGAGCAGGTAGACAATTACCGGATGCACCTGGATGCATTCTCTGGTCCATATATGGTGGATAACTATGACGAGACGAGCAATACCTATACGTTAAAGATCAATCCGGAATATACCGGAAACTTTGAAGGACAGAAGCCTTATATTGAGACAGTTCTGTATAAGTATGTCATTTCTGAGACGATGATGGATGAGCTGGCTACCGGCGGCGTAGATATGTTGACCGCTGTAATGGAAGGCGACGAGATCAATGCAGGTCTTGACCTGGTAGATGCCGGAACTCATAACTATGAGGAATATGCAAGAAACGGTTTTGGCCGTTTGATCTTTATCTGTGACAGAGGACCGACCCAGTTCGTAGAGGTTCGCCGTGCCGTTGCTTATCTGTTAGACCGGAATGATTTCTGCCGTACTATCACAGGCGGACATGGTCTGGTGGCACATGGTCTGTATGGCGTATGCCAGTGGATGGTAGAGGAAGCCGAGGAGGAAATCGGCGCTCTGAATATGTATAACAAGAGCTTAGAGTCTGCTATCAGCGAGCTGGAAGCAGGCGGCTGGGTATATGATAAGGACGGAAACGATTATACATCTGGTATCCGTTACAAGAAGTTAGACGATGGTACTCTGATGCCTCTGATTTTAGAGTGGTGTTCTTCTGAGAAGAACTCAGTATCTGACCTGTTGGCTACCATGCTGGCAAACGGTGAGGATACGGCTGCAGCCGGTATGCAGATCAATCAGACAGTTGTCAGCTTCAACGAGTTGATTAACAACTACTATCAGCTGCAGGAAAACAACTACAACATGTATAACATGGGCGTTGGTTTTACACCTGTCAACAACTGGACGGAGACCTATAAGCCAGGCGGCGGCAGCAACCGGAACCTGATTTCAGATGAGCAGTTAGCAACTCTGGCAGCCGATATGGTAAGAGTACCTGCAGGGGATGACGAAGCTTATCTGGAGAAATGGATTGCGTTCCAGCAGAGATACAATGAGATTCTGCCGGATCTTCCACTGTATGCAAACCAGTACTTTGATTTCTATAATGCAAAGCTGAAAGGCTATACAGGAATCAAGTCTGCTTTGTGGGAGTTAGAATCCCAGCTGATCTACTCCTGGATTGAGGAGTAAAAGGCAGAAGTAGTAGCCTTATCAGAAAATAAAAAGCAGCGTCAGACAAGTGTTTTGGCGCTGTTTCTAAAAAGGGGAAGGGGCAATGGGGCATTCCTGTGATCTCATGCCCCTTTTCTTACAGATAAATCTTGTCTGTTCACTGCACCTTAAATGAATATATCATTTGAAGTGCAGTGAACAGAACAATAGAGGGAGAAAGTAGGTAGAGAGATGCTAAAATATATCGCAAAGAGAATCTTATACATCGTGTTTGTATTTTTTATGATGTCGATTATCATATTTGCGCTCTACAGTGCGGTTCCGGGCGATCCGGCGATGATGAAGGTGGCACCGTTAAAGGATACGATGACCGATGAACAGTTTGAAATTATCTATCAAAATACCAGAAAGACATTGGGACTGGACGACCCGCTGCCGGTTCGATATGTAAAATGGATGAAAACAGTAGTCACCTTGGATTTTGGTGTTTCTTCCATTTATAATCGTCCCGTCCTGGATGCATTGATGACACCAATGCAAAGTACTATTTTTATCAATATTTTTTCTGTTATTTTAGCCTTGGTCATTACGATTCCATTGGGCATTTATTGTGCGGTGAAAAAGTTTTCTAAGTTTGATACGGCAGTGCAGGTCTTTACGATTGTCGGTTACAGTGTGCCAGTCTTTATCATTGCACTTGTTGCGATTTTCTTCTTTGCTGTAAAGCTGGGGTGGTTTCCGGTCAGTGGTATGAATACGCCGAATTTTCAGGGAAATGCGTTTGAGTTTTTCGTGGATCGGATGTATTATCTGGCGTTGCCGTTGTTTGTTATGACGCTTAGCTCTCTTGGCGGTATGACTCGTTATGTCCGGGCAGCAATGATTGATGCACTGCGGATGGACTATATCCGTACCGCAAGGGCAAAGGGCTTAAAGGAGCGTGTGGTGATTTATTCTCATGCCTGGAGAAATGCCTTACTTCCGGTTATTACGCTGATTTTGGGATGGTTTCTCAGTATTTTCTCCGGTTCTATCGTCATTGAATCTGTCTTCGCCTTAAATGGTATGGGACGTGTTTATTTGAGCGCCTTAAACAACATGGACTATAACCTGGCGATGGGGATTCAGATGTTTTATATTGTGGTAACGTTGATCGGGAACCTGCTGATTGACCTAAGCTATGGTATCGT
Organism: uncultured Lachnospiraceae bacterium; assembly: GCA_949155905.1. Lineage (GTDB taxonomy): Bacteria > Bacillota > Clostridia > Lachnospirales > Lachnospiraceae > MGBC131033. The sequence goes on along the minus strand of CASCWU010000034.1, from coordinate 5,343 downwards.
AGATCCTCGTATCCGTATTACAAAATAACAGAAGGAGAGAAGAAGAATGAGTAAAGATAAGAAAAAATCCAAAGGCTTCTCTTCCACGTTATTTGGGAGGCTGTTTGGGAAAAAGCAGGACATTGACTCCATTCTGCAGGAAGAGCAGATGCAGAGTCCAATGCGTACGGTTATCAAGAATTTTCTGAGCAATAAGCTGGCGATGACAGGAGTCATTGTGTTTTTATGTATTTTCCTGTTCGTACTGATTGCTCCGATGAAATATAAGCTGGATTTATCCTTCCAGGAGAGTACACAGACGAATATTGCGCCTGGCTTTGATATGATGAAGCTTCCGGCGGAATTAAAGAAAAATGTTGCCAAGATTTCCATTGGACCTAGCTATGGCGTGGGAATTGACAAAAATGGAACCTTTTATATCTGGGGAAAAACGCAGATTACTCCGAATATCAATTTGAGAAATTTGCCTAAAGAGCTATATGGTAAAAAGGTAATTGACGTGGCCGCTGGATATGATCATGTATTGGCGCTGACCTCGGACAATGAGATCATTGCCTGGGGAAATGGACGATTAAAGCAGTTAGATGTGGATCCGGATGCTACCCGTAACGGAAAAATTGTCCAGATGATAGCTGGGTATCAGGTATCGGCGGTAGTGACGGATAAGGGAAACTGCTATACATGGGGAAATAGTGCTGTAACCGACGTCCGGGTAAAGCAGAAGCAGCAGGGAAAAATTGCGAAGGTAGCATTTACTGCAGATGCGATGATTGGTCTTTCTAAAGAGGGAGAAGCCCTGTATTTAGGAAGCCAGAAAAATATGTATTCGGAGATTCCGGAGGAGCTAGAGAGCGGCGTAGTGGATATTGCGGCCAGCGGCCAGTCCTGTGCGGCGCTCAAGGAGGATGGTAAGGTTGTAATTTGGGGCAGTGCGACAAAGGGTGAAAAGGACGTACCAGAGACTGCCTCAAAGATTGTTTCCCTGCAGGGAGGACGGTTTCACTATACAGCGCTGACAGAGGACGGAAAGCTGTTAGCATGGGGACAAAATAACTATGGCCAGACCGATATTCCGGCGAATGCGACCAAGGAGCCAATAGCGAATGTGTATACTGGTTATTATCAGAATTATGTAGTGAGTGAATCTGGTAAGGTTGCCACCTTTGGTTTAAAGGGATATTTACTGGGAACAGATGAATTGGGCAGAGATTTGTTTAATCGTTTGATCAATGGTGGAAAGATGACCATGACGATTGGTGCGATTGCGGTCGTGATTTCTACGGTACTGGGTATTATTATCGGTGGTATTTCCGGGTTTTTCGGCGGCAAGGTAGATATGGTGCTGCAGCGTATTACCGAGATGGTTTCCTCCTTACCGTTCCTGCCGTTTGCGATGATTTTATCCTCGATTGTAGGCGGGCGTATGACAGAAACGCAACGTATTTTGATGATTATGGTGGTATTGGGTGTCCTTTCCTGGACTGGCCTGGCGAGACTGGTACGTGCGCAGGTGCTTTCCGAAAGAGAGCAGGAGTTTGTAACGGCGGCCAGAGCTATGGGTGTCAAGCAAATGTCGATAGTCTTTAAGCATATCATTCCGAATGTGGTTTCAGTTATTATTGTGCAGGCCACCCTTTCCTTTGCTACGTCGATGCTGACGGAGAGTAGTCTTTCCTTCTTAGGCTTTGGTGTAGCCCTGCCGCGGCCGACCTGGGGCAATATGCTTACGGGCTGTTTTAACTCCGTCGTCATCCAGAACTACTGGTGGAGATGGGTATTCCCGTCGATTATCCTGGGTATCTGTGTAATCTGTATCAACCTGATCGGCGACGGTCTGCGCGATGCAATCGATCCAAAATCTAACGAAAGGTAGGAGAATACAATGGCATTACTGGAATTACAGGATTTGCATACATTTTTCAGTACAAAGCGTGGTACTGTAAAAGCGGTAAACGGGGTATCCTACCATGTAGAGGAAGGAAAAACCCTAGGAGTCGTAGGGGAGAGCGGAAGCGGCAAGAGCGTTTCTGCCATGAGTATTTTAAAACTCTTAGACGGCAACGGTTATATCGACAGCGGGAAGGTTATTTTTGACGGAAGAGATCTGGCAGAGGTATCGGTCAAGGATATGTGTAAGGTCAGAGGAAATGAAATTTCGGTTATCTTCCAGGAGCCGATGACGAGCCTGAATCCGATTTTTACGATAGAGCGACAGGTAGCGGAGCCGTTTATCATCCATCAGGGTCTAAAGAAAAAGGAAGCCAAAAAGATGGTAGTGGAAATGCTCTCTGCCGTAAAGATTCCGAATCCGGAGGCAGTGGCGCAGCAGTATCCGCATCAGCTTTCCGGCGGAATGAGACAGCGTGTCATGATCGCAATGGCGTTGGCGTGCCGTCCTAAGCTTCTGATTGCCGACGAGCCGACGACCGCACTGGACGTGACGATCCAGGCGCAGATTCTGCGTTTGATGAATGAATTAAAAAACAGCAACGGAACCTCGATTCTGTTTATTACTCATGACCTGGGGGTTATCAAGGAAATGGCGGACGATGTAGCCGTTATGTATTGTGGCCAGGTAGTGGAAATGGCAGATGTGAGAACGATATTTGGTAAGGAGAATCCATATTCTCATCCGTATACGGAAGGATTGATGGTATCCATCCCAAGACTGGATACTCCGACCGGGGTACGTTTGGAGGCGATTCCTGGCGCAGTGCCGCACCCATTGGATCTGCCAAAGGGCTGTAAGTTTGCGCCGAGGTGTAAATATGCCACCGATAAGTGCCGGGCAGAGGAGCCTGCGTTAGAGGAAATTGAACCAGGCCATACAATCCGCTGCTTCTATCCGGAGAAAGGAGTGAGGACTCATGGAAAATAAGCAGGATAAAAAGATACTGCTGCATTTGGAGGATTTAAAGCAGTATTTCCCGGTCAAAAAGGGCATGGGCGGCGAACAGCTCTACGTCAAGGCCAACGATGGGATTTCTTTGGATATTTACGAGGGAGAGACATTCGGGCTGGTAGGAGAGAGCGGCTGCGGGAAGTCTACATTAGGCCGTGTTATTTTGCAGCTCTATCATCAGACGGCAGGCCGTACCCTTTATTATGGACGGGATATCGACGAAATGGCTCCTCACTATGTAGAAGATACGTTAAAGAATCTTCCGGAGCGGAAAAAGAAATGGCAGGAGGCCGTGCAAAAGGAGACGTCCGCCAAGGCACACTATGAAGCGCAGAGCCAGGACAGCGAGGAAGGCTATCAGGCATTAGAGGCCTGGAGAGCGGCACAGCGTGAGGAAAAAGAGCAGTACTTGGATATCGTAGAGCTAATCGGCGGATTTTTTGTTGCGGATAATCTGGCAGAGGTAGCTCCGGCTTTGTTAAAGGAGCATAAGCTGGCGGCAGAGGGGTATCGCCTCAGGACGAAGATTCATGATTTACAGGTTGCCTTTGATGCAAAGCCATCAGAGAGCAAGAAAAATAAAATAGACAAAAACCAGGAATTGTTAGAGCAAAATGAAAAAGAACTGTCTGCGGCCAGAGAGGAAATTTACCGTTTGTTGGAGACTGTAAAAAAGCATCCGGAATATGAAAAGCATGAAGCATATCGGGATAAGGGTGTGAACCTGGCGAAGCTCTCCGAAAAGGAAATTCGTTTCTTGCGGAAGGATTTGCAGTTGATTTTCCAGGATCCGTACTCTTCGCTAAATCCTCGTATGACAGTAGGACAGATCATTGGCGAAGGTCTTTTGGCACATAAATATTTTCAGAAAAACGATGAAAAGATGCAGGATTATATTCTTCAGACGATGGAGGACTGCGGACTGGCGCCATATTTTATTCACCGCTATCCGCACCAGTTTTCCGGCGGACAGAGACAGCGTATCGGCATTGCCCGTTCTCTGGCTTTAAAGCCGAAATTCGTCGTTTGCGACGAGGCCGTTTCTGCGCTGGACGTGTCGATTCAGTCGCAGGTGATCAACCTGCTTTTGGATTTGAAGGAAAAGGAAAACCTGACCTATCTGTTCATTTCGCATGACCTGAGCGTTATCAAGTACATCAGCGACCGTGTCGGCGTGATGTATTTGGGCAATATGGTAGAGCTGGCTACGACAGAGGAGCTTTATGCGCATCCGACCCATCCATATACGGAGGCATTGCTTTCTGCGATTCCGACGACGGATTTGGATGACGACCGTGAAACAATCATTCTGGAAGGGGATATTCCAAGCCCGATCAAGCCGCCGACCGGCTGCAAATTTCATACCCGCTGCCGTTATTGCACGGACATCTGCAAGCAGGTGACGCCGGTCATGGACGAGGTGGCGCCAGGACATTTCGTGGCGTGTCATCATAAGTTAGGCGTATACAGCGACGAAAAGTAGGGAAGAATAGCAGAAGGAAGCAAAAGCAAAGGAGCGAGGTGGCAATGCTTTTTCAAAAGAAGCTGGATCGAAGCTTTGAATATTTCAAAGAAGAGGGAAAAAAGCACGGAGAAACTCTCCGAGAGGCAAGAGAACGAGATGAGAATATGAAGCTAGAGCGGACGGATATTCCGGCGATGATAATATCCGCTCTTATGGTATTCGGCCCGATTTTTCTCGTGCTGATTGTTATTTTGCTGCTATGTTTGCGTTAGCTACGCTGCTGATGTTAGAGGTATTTGAAAAAAGAAAAGGGAGGCAGGCCAGAGGAAAATGGTTTGTCTCCCTTTTTTAAAATACGGCTATTGTCATCCTACTAGTTTCTGATCGTTACAGCATTCCTTCTAATGTAGTCCGAACTGCCTTAATAAATCCTTCCGTATTTAACGGTGTAACATTCTGAAGAGTTGTGATCAAAGCCAAATCTTTTGTCATCTTTCCGGCTTCTACGGTAGCAATGCAGGCAGACTCTAGCTTATCAGCAAAATCCATCAGGGCGGCATTGCCATCAAGTTCTCCGCGCTTACGGAGTGCGCCTGTCCAGGCGAAAATCGTAGCGATGGAGTTCGTAGACGTTTCCTCTCCTTTTAAATGCTTATAATAATGGCGCTGTACCGTTCCGTGAGCTGCTTCGTATTCATAGACACCCTTAGGAGAAACCAGGACGGAGGTCATCATGGAAAGAGAGCCGAAGGCGGTCGCCAGCATATCGCTCATGACATCACCATCATAATTCTTGCAGGCCCAAATATAGCCGCCTTCCGAACGGATCACACGTGCCACTGCGTCGTCAATCAGCGTATAAAAATATTCGATGCCCAATGCTTCAAATTTGGCGGCATATTCTTTTTCATAAATTTCCTGAAAAATATCCTTAAAGGTATGGTCATATTGTTTGGAAATGGTGTCCTTGGTGGCA
>CASCWU010000033.1 GCA_949155905.1 uncultured Lachnospiraceae bacterium | reverse complement strand
GCCTTAAATAACGTTGACAAACCCTTGTAAATCAAGGGTTTGTCGATTTTTGTTTATGATGGCATAACCGTCATAAACAAAAATGCCGCAACCCTTGAAGTTACGGCATTCCAGCGTCCCCGAGAAGATTTGAACTTCCGACCCCACGCTTAGGAGGCGTGTGCTCTATCCAGCTGAGCTACGAGGACTCGAACGATATGAAGTTTATGAAAAGAGCTTTTTACCCTCCACGGACTTTGATGACCGGGATATTAGGAGGTGGTCGCTCTATCCAGCTGAGCTATAGCGACATCAAACTCTCTCTTATTATATGCACGAATCCCTGGAAAGTCAAGCAAAAAATCCCTTCAGCTTTGTTATTATTTTAACAATTTCACAACAAAATCTTTTTTCCTTCCCTCTTCCTCGCTCTTTTGTTCAAAATCCCTTTTACCTTTCTTATTATTGTATATTCTGTATAGATTATCTTCTTAATTTTCTTATAATTTTTACGCTTTTTTTCCTATTTTTTCTTTGACAATTTGGATTCAATGTGCTATATTCTATTCGTAGGTTGGTATTGAGTTAATTGTTAATACTTTAACACATCAAGGAGGATATTATGGCAGACAAAAAAATCCCAACTCCACAGGAGCATGTAGATGTCCTGGTAAAAAATGCGCAGAAGGCATTAGAGGAGTTCATGAATTTCGACCAGGAGACCATTGACAACATCGTACACGAAATGGCGCTCGCTGGTCTGGCAAAGCAGCGTGAGTTGGCAAAAATGGCTGTAGAGGAAACAGGCCGCGGTATTTACGAGGATAAGATTACAAAAAATATCTTTGCTACCGAATACATCTGGCATTCTATTAAGTACGATAAAACAGTCGGCATCATCGAGGACAACGATGACGAGGATTATATGATGATTGCTGAACCAATCGGTATCATTGCAGGTGTCACACCTGTAACAAACCCAACTTCTACTACGATGTTCAAGAGTATTTCCGCTATCAAAACCCGGAACCCGATTATTTTTGGCTTCCATCCTGGCGCACAGAAGTGTTCTTCCTTCGCTGCCAAGGTGCTTTTGGATGCTGCTGTAAAAGCCGGCGCTCCGAAAAACTGTATTCAGTGGATTGAATATCCTTCCATTGAAGCTACTACAGTCCTGATGAATCATCCGGGAGTTTCCCTGATTCTGGCTACCGGTGGTTCTGGCATGGTACGTGCTGCTTATTCTTCCGGCAAGCCTGCCCTGGGCGTAGGTGCTGGTAACGTACCTTGCTTTATTGAAAAAACTGCTAATTTAAAGAGAGCCGTCAATGACCTTGTATTATCCAAGTCCTTTGACAACGGTATGATTTGTGCCTCCGAGCAGGCTGCTATCATCGAAGCTCCTATTTATAAAGAAGTTGTAGAACTGATGAAAAAAGCCGGATGCTATTTTGCTACTCCAGAGGAAATCAAGAAGCTGGAGCCGGTTGTTATGAACATGGAAAAGCGTTCTGTCAATCCAGATGTTGTTGGAAAATCTCCTGCTTATATTGCAGGTCTGGCAGGTATTTCTATTCCAGAAGATACGAAGGTTCTCTGTACAGAGATTCCAGATGTTTCTCCTGACATCCTTCTTTCCAAGGAAAAACTGTCTCCGGTTCTTGCTATCTTAAAAGCAAAGGATGTAAAGCATGGAATTGAACTAAGTGTTAAAATGTTAAGAAATGGCGGTATGGGTCACTCCTCTGTTATCCATTCTGAGGATCAAAATGTTATCAACGAGTTTTCTGCCCATATGGAAACAGGCCGTATCCTAGTCAATTCCCCATCTACACACGGCGCTATCGGCGATATTTATAATACCAATATGCCTTCTCTGACATTGGGCTGTGGTTCCTACGGCGGCAACTCCACCACACACAATGTATCTGCAGTCGATATGGTAAACATCAAACGTGTGGCAAAGAGGAGAAATAACATGCAGTGGTTTAAGGTTCCAAACAAGATTTATTTTGAATCCGGTTCTGTTTCCTATTTGTCCAAAATGCCGGATATTTCCAAAGCCTTTATTGTCACAGACCCATCTATGACACAGCTTGGTTATGTCAACAAGGTGCTTCATCAGCTTAGAAAAAGAGAAGAATATGTTCACTGTGAGATTTTTGACCAGGTAGAGCCGGATCCATCCTTAGAGACTATTTTGCGCGGTGTAGAAGCTATGAAGGTATTCCGTCCTGACGTTATCATTGCTCTGGGCGGCGGTTCTGCCATTGATGCAGCTAAGGGTATGTGGCTCTTCTATGAAGATCCGGAAGCAGACTTCAAGAAAATGTCCTTAAAATTTATGGATATCCGAAAGAGAACTTATAAGTTCCCTCACTTGGGTAAAAAGTCCAAAATGGTAGCTATTCCGACCACTTCTGGTACTGGCTCCGAGGTAACTTCCTTTGCCGTTATTTCCGACAAGGAAGAGAACAAGAAATACCCTCTGGCCGACTACGAGCTGACCCCAGATGTTGCTATCATCGACCCGGATTTTGTTATGACAGTACCTCCAAAGTCCACTGCCTGGACTGGTATGGACGTATTGACACATGCGATTGAAGCCTATATTTCCATTCTGGCTTCGGATTATACAGACGCGCTTGCTGTTGCAGCGATTGAGCTTGTCTTTACTTACTTAAAGAGCTCCTATACCAACGGTGCAAACGATCCGATTGCACGGGAGAAAATGCACAACGCCTCTACCATTGCTGGTATGGCATTTACAAATGCCTTCCTTGGAATCAATCACTCTCTGGCTCATAAGCTGGGCGGTGAGTTCCACATTCCTCATGGTTGTGCAAACGCTATCCTGCTGCCGCACGTTATCCGTTACAACGGCGTTGCATGTCCGACCAAGTTTACTTCCTGGCCAAAATACGAGAGCTACATCGTAGGCGATAAGATCTTTGCCCTGATGAAGAAGCTTGGCTTCAATCCTAAAAACAACGATGAGGCCGTAGAACAATTAGCTGCAAAGGTAGAGGAAATGAATGAATACCTGGGTATCCCAGCTACCTTAAAAGAATATGGTGTCAACGAAAAGGAATTCCTCAGCAAAGTAGAATTCCTGGCAGATTTGGCCTTCGATGACCAGTGTACTACTGCTAACCCAAGACTTCCTCTCGTATCTGAGTTAGAGGAGCTGTATATGATTGCCTACTATGGAAAAGGCAATGTGCCTAAGAAGAAGGCAAAATAAACCTGTAATCTATCTATTATTTGTTTTCATACTAACCTATACCAAGGAAAAAGAGGCTGGCTTCAACCAACCTCTTTTTTCTTTTATCCCATATAGTTTTTTGTGTCAAGCGCATTCTGCAAGGCTTCCTTTTCTTCTCCAGAAAGCTGCACAAAGGATTCCCCTTTGATAATCTCCTTTATATATGTATAGCAGCCTTCCCTGCTGTGCATGGAATTTAACACAAAACCATTGTTTCTATCGTTTAGCATCGCCAGAGCAAAACTCAATTTTCCGCCCATTTCATTAAACGCATCGTATTTTACAATTCCAATTTTCTGATAGGTAGAAAGCAGTGTCTCATCGATCTCCTTTATATGCTGTTCCATAGCATCATGTTCTTTTTGCAGCGTATCAACCTGCAAAAATCGCTGTGTAATCTCATTTTCCAGACTTTTTCCATCCTCTCCGGACATAAATGCCTGATATTTTCTGACCATCTTTTTGTTCTTTGCAAATAATACCAATACTAATACAAACAGAATGATCAGCAAAACAGCCGCTCCTATCAAAAGAAATGCCAGATACTGCCCTGCCCATCCATTCATACCTTCGATTGTCATATTTTTTTCCCCTTCCCTATTTCTGTATCTGCTGAAACAGCTCTATAATCCGTTCCAGATCATCTCCTGAATAATATTCAATTTCGATTTTTCCTTTTCCATTGGAACGATTATGAATCGAAACCTTGCTGCCAATGATGGTTTTCATCTGTTCCTCTAGGCTGCGGTAAATCACAGGAGCCGTTGCTGCTGCTTCCTCAGAAAACTTCTGCTGCTCTTTTTCTGATAATAGCTTTTTTACCAGTCGTTCGGTTTCTCGTACACTCAGCTTTTCATCAAAAATACGAACTGCTGTATTGTACTGCAGTTCCTTATCCTCTATCGAAAGCAGGGTTCTTGCATGTCCGCTGGATATCATATCCTCTATCACCATCTTCTGTACGCGTTCATCCAGCTTTAACAAACGCATCGAATTCGCTATTGCTGTCCTGCTTTTAGATACTCGTTCTGCTACCTCATCCTGCTTCAAATGAAATTCTGTAATCAATCGTTGAAACGCCTGTGCCTCTTCGATAGGATTCAAATCCTCCCGCTGCAAGTTTTCAATCAAGGAAATCTCCATCACTTCCTGCTCAGAATATTCCCGGATAATCGCTGGAACCTCTTTTAAACCAGCCATAATAGCTGCCCGCCACCTACGTTCCCCTGCTACAATTTCATAGTAATGTTCTCTCTTTTTTAATAACAGTGGCTGAATGATTCCAAACTGCTTAATAGATTCCGCCAGCTCCGCCAAGGCATCCTCGTCAAAATTTTTTCTAGGCTGATCCCTGTTTGGCTCAATTTCATTTGTTGCAATCATTATCTCTGCTGCTTCCTTCGTTTTTTCCTGCTTTTCAGAGGCGGCCGGAAGTTTATTCGGCTTTGGTATCATAGAATCCAGTCCACGTCCTAATCCCTTTTTTGCTACCATAAATATTGTCCTCCTCTCTCTATCACTTCATCCGCCAAATCCCGATATCCCTCTGCTCCGGCAGATTTAGAATCATATATATTGATTGGCATACCATGACTCGGTGCTTCTGCCAGGCGGACATTTCTCGGTATAATCGTCTTATAAATGGTATTCGTCAATGTTTCCTTTACATTTTCCACTACCTGTAAAGAGAGATTGGTACGGGCATCATACATTGTAAATACAACTCCTTCAATCTCCAATGCTGGATTCAGGCGTTGTTTTACCAGATCAATCGTGTGCATGAGCTGGCTCAGACCCTCCAAAGCATAATACTCACACTGAATCGGCACCAATACTGTATCTGCTGCTGTCATAGCATTGACCGTCAAGGTATTCAACGATGGTGGGCAATCAATAATAATAAAATCATATTCATACCGAATTTTATCAACTTGCGTTTTCAGGATAAATTGTTGATTTTCCAATCCAACTAACTCAATCTCTGCTCCGGCCAGATTTATGTTAGAAGGAAGAACAGAAAGATTTGGATATACACTTCTGATAATACAATCCTTTAGCTCCGCTTCGCCAATCATCAATTCATATACGGTATTTTCTACACTATTTTTATCAATTCCCAACCCACTAGAAGTATTTCCCTGCGGATCAATATCTATCACCAGAACCTTTTGTTCCTTTTCCGCCAGACAAGCAGAAAGATTGATAGCCGTTGTCGTCTTGCCTACGCCGCCCTTTTGATTAGCGACTGCAATGATTCTTCCCATAATATGTTCTGCTCCTTTGTAATTTCCACAGTTCTCCCTATAGAATAACACACTTCCTCTTTTTTTGCTATAGGAATATCAAAATTTTTAAAATGTTTCACGTGAAACATTATTTCTGACACTCCCGACAAACAAACCCATTTTTCACCTCACAGCGAACGATTCCTTCTCTTTTGTCCTTTTCCTGAAAGCCAATTGTCTGAAAAAACGGAAGAATTTCCTCTGGTACATAAGCTACGATACAAAGGGCATGATTCCGAAAGGCGCGATCCAATAACATCCGAACAATAAAATCACCATATTTTTTTCTTCGTTCTTCCTCCGGTACTGCTATTCTATCAATCAAATAGGTTTCTCCATCATAGAAAAGCGTGCCGCAGCCGACTATCTTCCCTTCCATCCAGGCAAGAGCATGAACTGCCATTTCATCACAAATCAAACTGATATCCATATCATACAAATGGCTTGTCTCATAATCCGTTTTCTGAAATACCATTTGCCGTACTTTTTTTACTTCTGATAAATCGTCTGTTCCATTGATATATTTTCCTTCAATATACATGTTTCTTCCTCCCGAATTTAGTATCAAAGCTACGATTTTTTTCTTTTTGTTAATGGCTCCTTTGCAGGCTTTCCAGCAGATCTGGGATACTTTAATGGGGTTTGCTTTTCTTTTAGAATCCGAACTAATGTCCGTTCTATATCACTTCCAGGCAAAGAAAATCTTTCTAGTTCTGTCAGCTTCCCGCCCAATACTCCAATCGCATACTCTGCTTCTGTCAGCTCCTCTTCCATTTGACCTGATTTATATGCAATAAAGCTGCCGCCAATCTTTACATAAGGCAGACAATACTCTGCCAAAACCGATAACTGAGCCACTGCTCTGGAAACGCAGAAATCAAACTGCTCCCGATACTCCTTTTGTCTGGCAGGTTCCTCCGCCCTTCCATGAATAGCAGTTATCTGTGTCAGTTCTAACGCCCGTATCACCTCCTGTAAAAATCCAATTCTTTTCTTTAAGGAATCCAAAAGTACTACCTCTACCTCTGGATATATAATTTTAATTGGAATCCCCGGAAAGCCTGCTCCCGTACCAATGTCAATCAAGCGACTTTCCCTTGAAAATTTCGTTTTCTTGGCAATCATCAAACTGTCTACAAAATGTTTTTTTACAAATTCCTCGTATTCTGTAATCGCAGTCAGATTCATTACCTTGTTTCTTTCTATTACCCATTCATAATACTGATAAAGCTGTAATAGCTGCTGCTCCTTTGGCTGTAGGCCGATTTTCTGAAGTTCCTGTTCTAAATAACGTATTTCTTGTATTTTATCTTCCATCCTATCTTTCCTTTTCCCTTCTATGATATTGCTCCAAATATACGAGCAATACTGAAATATCTGCCGGAGACACACCTGATATCCGAGAAGCCTGGCCAACCGATGCGGGCCGAATGGCTATCAGCTTTTGCCTGGCTTCCATCCGTAAGCTCTCGATATCCTCATAGTCCAATTCTGCTGGTATTTTCTTGTTTTCCATCCTTTTAAACTGCTCTACCTGTCTAAGCTGACGTACAATATAGCCTTCGTATTTCAAATTGATTTCTACCTGCTCGGTCACATCCTCTGGCAATTCCGGACGCTCCCCATCCAATTCTGCCAGCAATTCATAATTTAACTCTGGACGCTTTAATAGCTCTGCTAAAGTAGTTGCTGTTTTTAATGGTGTACTCTGATATTTTTCCAAAAATCGCTGTACTTTTTGATTGGCGCCCAATGCTGTCTCCTGAAGCCGTTTTTTCTCTTTTTCGATCTGAGCTGCCTTTTTTAACAAAGCCTGATAACGTTCCTCTGAAATCAATCCGACCTCATAACCAATCGGCGTCAGGCGCAAATCAGCATTATCCTGACGAAGCAGCAAACGATACTCTGCCCTAGAGGTCATCATCCGGTAAGGCTCCGTTGTTTCCTTTGTCACCAAATCGTCAATCAAAACACCAATATAACCGTCGGAACGTTTCAGCACCAATGCTTCTTTGCCCTCTAGCTTCCTCGCCGCATTGATTCCGGCAATGATCCCCTGGGCGGCAGCCTCCTCATAGCCGCTGCTCCCGTTAAACTGTCCGGCGCTAAATAATCCCTCTATTTTTTTAAATTCCAAGGATGGCTTTAGCTGTGTTGCATTGATACAGTCATATTCAATCGCATAAGCATTCCTTACAATTTTTGCCTGTTCCAATCCTGGTACAGAACGATACATGGCCACCTGCACATCCTCTGGCAAAGAGCTGGACATCCCGCCGATATACATTTCATTGGTATACATTCCTTCTGGCTCGATAAAAACCTGATGCCGTTCCTTATCGGCAAAGCGTACTACCTTATCCTCTATCGAGGGACAATAGCGCGGCCCGGTTCCTTCTATCGTACCGGAAAAAAGCGGCGAACGGTCAATGTTTTCCCGGATAATCGTATGTGTCATTTCATTGGTATAGGTCAGCCAACACGAGACTTGATCCTTTTTAATGTCCTCTCTTTTATTTGTAAAGGAAAACGGAACAATCCTCTCGTCCCCCTTTTGTTCTTCCATTTTTGTATAATCAATACTTCTTCCATCTATCCGGGCAGGAGTTCCTGTCTTAAAACGATATAAAACAATGCCAAGACGCTTCAGAGAATCCGTCAGATGATTGGCGGCAGAAAGCCCGTTCGGTCCTGTTGCATTGCTGACTTCTCCATAAATACATCTGGCACGTAAATACGTCCCGGTACAAAGAATCACAGCCTTACAGGGATAAATCGCTTCCGAACAGGTTTTTACACCAGTAATATGTCCCTCTTCTGTCAAAATCTCTGCTACCTCTCCCTGTTTCAGTGTCAAATGATCCGTAGTCTCAAGCACCCGGCGCATCGCATTCCCATAGGCTTGCTTATCTGCCTGCGCCCGTAGGGAATGAACGGCAGGCCCCTTGGAACGATTTAACATTTTTGACTGCAGATACGTCTGATCGATAATCTTTCCCATCTCTCCGCCCAGGGCATCCACTTCCCGCACCAGATGCCCCTTGGAGCTTCCTCCAATATTCGGATTACAGGGCATCAGAGCGACACTGTCCATACTGACGGTAAACAGCAACGTCTCCTTTCCCAGTCTTGCTGCAGCCAGAGCCGCTTCACAGCCGGCATGTCCTGCCCCTATCACCACCACATCATATGCTTCATATTTATATGGCATCCCTTTCACCCTTTCCTCTCTATTTTCCCATACAAAAATCACGGAAAATCCGTTCTGCTAAGTCCTCAGAAACTGCATCACCTGTTATTTCTCCCAGGCTTTCATATGCTGCCATCATATCAATCGTAAAAAAATCCTCCGGCATTCCAGCTTCCATACTTTCCTTTACCTGGCGCAAGCTTGCCAAAGTATCTCTAAGCGCCGTCTTTTGTCTGGCATTGGTGATATAAAGCTCCTCATTAAGCCTTAGCCCTCCTGCAAAAAACAAATCCTTTATTATTCCTTCCAATTCCTCTAACCCGGTCTTTTGCTTTGCCGAAATTTCACAAACGGACAAGCCTGTTTTCTCCTCCATCTGTTCCTTTGTCAGTACAGAAGGCAGATCGGTTTTATTCAACAATAAAATCACCTGTTTTTCCTTCACTATCTCTAGAATTTCTTCATCATTTTCATCAAGCGGGCGGGAAGCATCTGCTACATATAGGATCAAATCGGCATTTTCTGCCTTTTCCTTTGCCCTTGCAACACCAATCCGTTCAATTTGATCCTCTGTCTCCCGAATCCCTGCCGTATCTACTACATTTAACTGAATTCCTTCCAGAAGGATCATTTGTTCGAGCGTATCTCTGGTAGTTCCCTCTACCTCTGTAACAATCGCCAGCTCTTCTCCTGCCAGCCAATTTAAAAAAGAAGATTTTCCTGCATTGGGCTTTCCTAAAATCACCGTTTGGATACCTTCTCGCATCAGCATTCCGGTTTCGGTATTTTTCAACAAATGCTCTATCTTTTTGATCAAGGTATCCACATGAGACCGAATTTCATCCACGCCATCTTCTATCTGGATATGCTCCGGATCATCCAGGGCTGCCTCAATAAAAGCCATATCCTGCAGCAGACAATCCTGTATTCCCTTTAATTCCTTTCGGATATTTCCCTTTAGCTGCCGGACGGAAGCCTCTAATGCCGCATCGTTATGCGAACTAATCAGATCCATGACCGCCTCTGCCTGTGACAAATCTATTCTCCCATTTAAAAAAGCCCGTTTTGTAAACTCTCCCGGTTCTGCCGGACGGGCTCCCTGCTCCAATACCAAATCCAAAATCCGTCTGGTGACATAGATTCCGCCGTGACAGTTTATTTCTACCACATCTTCTCTTGTATAGCTATGCGGTGCTTTCATCACGGAAACCATGACCTCGTCCACCGGCTTGCCCTGATCCTCGATTATCCCATAATGAAGTGTATGACTTTTTATCTGAGACAGACGAATCCCCTTTTTAGATACAAACAAATGTTCTGCTATTAAAATTGCTTCTTCACCACTTATCCGAATAATACTGATCCCGCTTTGACTGACTGCCGTTGCGATAGCTGCAATCGTATCCGTTTTCATTCCCTTATCTCCTTTCTTACCGAAAGCTGAAAAAAACTGCGGCAGATATCCTTCGATCTGCCGCAGCTTTCGATAACTATTGATTATCCTCTGCCTGTATTCCCGTTTCGTTGTTTTCCTGGCCGCTGTTTTCTGCCGCTCCAGCATAATTGCTTCTGTATCCATACTCGGATTTATATTCCCGGCGATACTCCTGCCGGTTATAGTCTTTACGATAAGGCTTTTTATGATAGCTCCCACGGCCATTGTTTCGGAATCCACGGCTTTCTCTGCCATCCCTTTCCCTGTTGTCATAATCCCGATAACTCTTTTTTAAGGTGACGACAATCTTGCGGAACGGTTCGTCTCCCTCACTATGCGTATCGACATATTTATCTCCCTGCAACGCAGAATGAATGATTCTGCGCTCAAAGGAATTCATCGGCTCTAATGTCACCGGCCTTCTTGTCCGTTTCACCTTAGAGGCAATATTATGCGCCAGATTTTCTAAAGTTTCCTTTCTTCTCTGCCGATAATTTTCTGTATCTACCTTTACCTTTAAATAAGCTTCGCTTTCTTTGTTTACGACCAGGCTTGTCAAATATTGCAGGGAATCTAAAGTCTGTCCTCGTTTTCCGATCAGAATTCCCATTTCCTCGCCTTTGATTTCAACATCCAGCTCTGACTCCTCTTCGTTATAGGTAATCTCAAAGGTCGCATTCATATTCATGGCCTGAAACAAATCCCGTAAAAATACCTCGGCAGCACCCTCTATCGTCTTTTTCAAACGGACTCTTATCTTGGCAGGCTTGGCAAACATCCCCAATAGTCCCTTTGTTTCCTTCTCCAATACTTCATATTCTAAGCTGTCACTGGTGGTCTGCATAGCAATCAGGGCATTGGTCAGTGCGTCATCGACTGTTTTCCCAGAATATTCCACCCAATCATTCATCTTTCTTATCCCCCTTACTCTCGCGATTCTTCAGGATATTGGCATTGGCAGCAATACTACCTGCACTATAGGATACCTCGCTCTTTTTGTAGCCGACGGCCTTATATTCCTTCTTTTCTGCCGGCTTCTCCTCTTGCTTTTTCTCGACTTCCTTCTCATGGGCGGCACGAAGCGCAGCCTTTTCCATTTCCCTCTTTGCAGCCGAGATATCCTCTCCGCGTTTTTCCCTTTTCTTCAACGCCTTTAACTGATTATTCTTAATCAGTTCATCTACGTCTACTTTATCAAAATAACGATTTACAAAAAACTGCTGTACGATTGCAAATAAACTGCCTGCAATCCAGTATAAGCCTACACCAATCGGAAGCATCAAACAAAATACACCGGACATAATCGGCATAAACGTATTCATGCTCTTTGTCATATTTGCTGCTTGATTATTCTGGTTCATCTGAGGCTGATTTGCGGAAAGCTGCTTTCCCTGATACCATTGCAACCCGGCAGCCAGTATCGGCACCGAAATAGACAATGAGGTCAGCTTTGGAACCTCTGTAATATTTAAAATTCCAAAAATATCATTGATCCGCATGATATGAGTAGAATTTTCCTGAATAACATTAGAAATATCAGGAAACACTGTCCCAAGCTCCGTCCACTTATCTGGGCTGAAGGTAGCCAATACATCAATCACCGCATTCAACGTCGGTACTCCTGCATCGTCTACTTTTAAAACGTTTGTATTTGACAGTATCCCGCTTAACGTCTCTACATAGCCATCCACACCCTGAATGGCCAAAGCAATCTTTTCATAAAGCTCATAAATAGCCGGAACATACGCCGGAATGTTATAAATAATACGGTAGAGTGCAATCATAATCGGAAATGTAATCAATAACGGCAGACAGCCCGACAGAGGATTTGCACCGTATTTCTCATACACGGCGGCTGTCTCCGCCTGCATTTTCCGCTGAGAAGCCTCATCCTTTTTTCCCTTATATTTGTCCTGAATCTTCATTAACTCCGGGTTCATCCGGGAAGAAAGCTTTGTCGCCTTCTGCTGCTTGAGATTCAAAGGAATCATCAGAGCCCTTACTAAAAAAGTAAACAAAATAATGCACAGAGCGGCGCTTTCAATTCCAATCGAAGCAAACATATTGTAAAGCCCGCTGATTACATAGCTTAATACTTTGGCAATCGGCCCTACGATTGCACCGTTATACTGCGTTAATATTATCAAAACCGATATCCTCCTTCAATTCAAGGTACTGGATCATAACCACCCTTTGCAAAAGGATGGCAACGCAGTATCCGTTTTACTGCCAAATAAGATCCCTTCAAAAGCCCGTATTTTTCTAATGCTTGAATGGCATACAAAGAACAGGTCGGATAATAAATACAAGTAGCCCGCCCTTTTAATGGTGAAATATATTTCCTGTAAATACGTATCAACACTATCAAAAACCGTTTAACTATCACGATATCATCTCTTATTTTTTCTAAAATCTAAAAATATTCCTTTTGGAGTTTGCATAACATCAGGCTGATAAAACTATCCTGTCAATATCCCATGAAGCTTACACAAATGCAGGACGGCGCTGGCTATCTCCTGATAGGTTCGTCCCTTCGCATTGGTTCTGGCTACGATTACCATATCATATCCCCTGCCCATCTTTTCCTCCTGCAGTCTGTAGCTCTCTCTTATCAGCCTGACCGTCCTGTGGCGTACCACACTGTTTCCTACCTTTTTACTGACGGAAATACCTACTCGATTTCCTTCTGTTCCGTTTTCAAGCAAATACATCACCAGATATTTGTTTGCATAGGACTTTCCTTCCCGGTATACCCTCCGAAAAGATGCCGAATCCTTCATTGCATTCCTTAACATAATATGCTTCCTTCTCCCTGCCTGTCCAAGCAAAACGAAAAAGAGAAGAAAAGGTCACAAAACTGCGACCTATGCGGATAACTTATGTCTTCCCTTTGCTCTTCTCCTGGCTAATACCTTTCTTCCGTTGGAAGTCTGCATTCTCTTCCGGAAGCCATGTACTCTGGCATGAGATCTCTTTTTTGGCTGAAATGTCATTTTCATCTAAATACACCTCCTTCATTCCTGCACAAACACAAGCACAGTTTACAGTATCAGCCCTATTATATTAGGTTCCCTCTGTTTCGTCAAGCTTTTTTTGCCGCTTTTGCATTTTTCCATCAGTCCTATTTCCGGGTTTTACACCATTCTTTCCACACTTACCCTCAAATTATCCACATTTTGTTGATAACTTGTGGATAATTTGTTGAATCGCGGTTGAATTGCACTATTTATGCCTCTTTCCGTCATGTGTATAACTTGTCTACCCGATAAAAAACCGCCAGATATCCACCAATCCCCCATCTCTGTTATTTTATCTTATCCACTTGTAAATTTTCATTGAATTTTTTACAATTTTGTTATAAGATAGTATATACGGGGCTTTCCCCTTTAAAAAGTTCTTACCTTATATAATAACATCCAAAGAAGCTATAAAGAAAGCTGTTTTGGTTATAGAAAACATTTTTGGACGGCGCCTTACCAGTACATATTACGTAGAAGGAGTTTTTTATGAAAACGACAGTAAAAAGCAAATGGGATCAAATCATGGAGGTGTTGAAAAATGATTTTGGCCTTACCAAAGTTTCCTTTGACACCTGGCTCTCCCCTTTAAAGGTTTATGAAGAAACAGACAACAAAGTAACGCTTCTGATTGATGATATTGAAATTGTTTCCTATAATAGCAGCTTTATCAAAAACAAGTATGGAATCTTCATTAAGCAGGCTATCGAAGAGGTGACAGGCAAAAGCTATGAGCTGGCCTTTATTACCCCGAACGATATGAAGGAGTTCGACCAGCAGTCCCAGGCCAAAAAGGAAAAGGAAACCAGACACTCCGAGCAGGCGAACCTGAATCCACGCTATACCTTTGATACCTTTGTCGTAGGCTCTAACAATAAGCTGGCACATGCTGCTTCTCTGGCCGTAGCGGAATCACCTGCTGAGGCTTATAACCCTTTGTTTATTTACGGAGGCGTAGGATTGGGGAAAACGCATTTGATGCACTCTATTGCCCATTTTATCCTAGATCAAACTCCAGAGTCAAAGGTGCTTTATGTCACGAGTGAGAACTTTACCAACGAGCTGATCACCTCGATCCGGGAAGGAAATGACAGCACGACCGAATTCCGCCGGAAATACCGTAATATTGACGTGCTTCTGATCGACGATATCCAGTTTATTATAGGAAAGGAAAGTACCCAGGAGGAATTTTTCCATACGTTTAACACCCTGCACGAATCCAAAAAGCAGATTATCATTTCTTCGGATAAACCGCCTAAGGAGTTTACGACCTTAGAGGAGAGGCTTCGTTCCCGCTTTGAGTGGGGCTTATCCGTAGATATTCAGCAGCCGGATTATGAAACCAGAATGGCCATTTTAAAAAAGAAGGAAGAATTAGAGGGACTTTCCATTGCCGATGAAGTGATGGAATACATTGCCTCCAACATCAAATCCAACATCCGGGAGCTAGAAGGAGCATTGACCAAAATCGTCGCCCTTTCCAAGCTGGAAAAACGGGAGGTCAACGTCGCTTTAGCAGAGGAAGCGCTGCAATATTTGATCTCGCCAGATAATAAAAAAGAGATTACAGTAGATTCTATCATTGAGGTAGTCGCAGACCAGTATAACCTGAACCCGGCCGACATTATTTCTACCAAAAAGAGCAAAAATATCGCCTATCCAAGACAAATTACCATGTATCTGTGCCGTTCGCTCCTGACTATTTCGCTAAGCGATATCGGTAAATCCCTAGGCGGCAGAGATCATACGACGGTAATTCATGGAATCGAGAAGATCACCAAGGATTTAGAAGAAGAAAAGAAGCATAATCGTTCCGAGCTGGCCAACCGTTTGGATATCATCCGAAAAAAGCTAAATCCATAGACCTATGACCGATTCTTAACCCCTTCCACAGACTTCTTAGGTTATTCACATTTTTTTGTGTATAACCCGTGCAAAGGGTGTGTAACTGCTGTGAACATCATGAGGACAAGTGAATTTATTCCTTCTGTTTGTTTTTTAAGCTTCCCTAAGTTATCCAGTCCTTGTTCACAGGGTTATTCTAAGAGAAAACCTAGATATTTTCTGCCTTCAGATTGGTTATGAACAAATTCACACGCCCTACTACTACTGCTAATATTCTTTTATATATAGATAGATAGAAAAACGCACCGAAAGGAGTTATACACAATTATGAAAATCACGTGTTCCAGATCCAATCTTTTAACGAGTGTCAATATTGCATTAAAGGCTGTTTCTACAAAAACTACCATGCCGATTTTAGGATGTCTGCTTCTTCAGGCAAAAGGGGATCAGATTAAGATCGTTTCTAATGATATGGAATTAGGAATTGAAACATTAGTACAAGGAGAGATCAAGGAAGAAGGAATGATTGCCTTAGACGCAAAAGTCTTTTCTGAGATCATCCGAAAGCTTCCTGACAATGATATTACGATTGAGACAGACAGTTTTTACAAGGCTACAATTACGTGTGAAAAATCTGTTTTTGATATTATGGGAAAATCCGGCGAGGAATTTCCGGAATTACCAGCGATTGAAAAGAATCATTTTATTGTACTTTCTCAGTTTACCTTAAAAGAAGTGATCCGTCAGACTGTTTTTTCGATCTCCGACAATGAAAATGCCAAAATTATGACCGGAGAGCTTTTTGAGATCCAGGGGGATCAAATGAGAGTTGTAGCATTAGACGGCCATCGGATTTCTATCCGGCGTATCCAGCTCAAGGATCAATACGATCCGCTCAAGGTGATAGTTCCTGGAAAGACCTTAAACGAAGTAAGCAAAATTCTTTCTGGTGAAGTAGAGGATGAAGTAAAACTATTCTTTACCGACAAGCATATTGTGTTTGAGTTTGATGATACAACAGTGCTTTCCCGTCTGATTGAAGGCGAATATTATAAAATCGACCAGATGCTCTCCGGAGATTACGAAACCAAGGTGACGGTGAACAAAAGAGAATTTTTAAGCTGTATCGACCGCGCGACGCTTCTGGTAAAAGAATCCGAGAAAAAGCCGGTTATCATTCAGATTACAGATGGCAGTATGGAGCTTCGCATCAATTCCTCTATCGGTTCTATGAACGAGGATATTTTGATTCAAAAAGAGGGAAAGGATATTTTGATTGGCTTTAACCCGCGTTTCTTAATGGATGCGCTGCGGGTGATCGACGAAGAAGATATTGATATTTACCTGTTTAATCCAAAGGCTCCTTGTTTTATCAAGGATAAGGAAGAATCCTACATTTATTTGATCCTTCCGGTAAATTTTAATACGGCAGCCGGCTAAAAAAGTGTTTGCCGTACGCATACCCAATAAGAAAGGAAGTCGTCAGATGATGAAAGAGCTGAAAATCAGAGATGAATTTATTAAGCTGGGACAGGCGTTAAAGCTTTCAGGCTTCGTAGGTTCTGGAGTCGATGCAAAGTTTATCATCCAGGACGGAAAGGTTCTGGTCAATGGAAGCATAGAGACACAAAGAGGGAAGAAGCTGGTTGACGGCGATATCGTAGAGTATGCAGGTGCTTCTTTTCAAATAGCCGCCAAATAAAAGACTATTTGCCCGTTAAAGGAGTAAGATCGCGTATGATAATCAAATCTCTGGCGCTGCATAATTTCCGAAACTATGAAGCCCTGACGATATCTTTCTCTCCAAAACTAAATATCCTGTTTGGGGACAATGCTCAGGGAAAAACGAATGTGCTGGAAGCTATCTATGTGTGCGGGACGACAAAATCCCACAAGGGCAGCAAGGACAGAGAGCTGATCCGATTGGGACAGGAGGAAGCCCATATCCGTATGCTCGTAGAAAAGGAAGGGTTAGAGCATAAGATTGATATCCATTTAAAAAAGAATAAAGCAAAGGGAGTGGCTATCGACGGGATTCCGATTCACCGCTCCGGGGATTTATTCGGTCTGGTTCATATTGTATTTTTTTCTCCAGAAGACTTAAATATGATCAAAGAAGGGCCAGGAGAGCGGAGGCGCTTTCTCGATATGGAGCTTTCCCAGATAGACCGCGTTTACCTGCATCACCTAGGAAAATATAACAAGGTACTGCTGCAGCGGAACAATTTGCTGCGTCAGCTTGGTTACGAGAAGGGATTATTGGATACACTTTCCATATGGGACGAACAGCTTGTTGCCAGCGGAAGTTATTTGATTGACGAACGGAGCCGTTTTATCAAAGAGTTGAATAGAATGATTGAGCCGATACATAAAAAGCTTACAGATGGAAAGGAAGAAATACAACTCACCTATGAGCCGAACGTCGAAAGCGAACAGTTTTTGGAACGTTTGACTCGCTTTCGAGAGCGGGATCTCTATCAAAAAGCAACCCTGACCGGCCCACAGCGAGACGACATCAGTTTTTTGGTAAATGGCTGCGACATCCGCCGCTTCGGTTCCCAGGGACAGCAAAGAACTGCAGCACTTTCCCTGAAATTAGCCGAAATCGAGCTGGTCAAAAAAATCAGCCGGGAAAACCCGGTACTGCTCTTAGATGATGTTCTTTCCGAACTAGACCGTAATCGTCAGAATTGTCTGATGGAAAGCATAGACGGTATCCAAACCCTACTGACCTGCACCGGGCTGGAAGAGATGATACAAAGAAAAAAAGAGATTTATCGGATATTTGAAGTAAAGAATGGAGCGATTGCAAAGCTGTAAGCAGCCATGTCTTTTGCCCCGGAATAGATGTCCTGGAAGGAAAGCTACGGAACTAAGCCGAACTTTGTTCGGCTCAAATTAGGAGGAAATTATGGCAAACGAGATAACAATGGATCTAGAGGAATATACAGCGGATCAAATTCAGATTTTAGAGGGCTTAGAGGCAGTTCGGAAACGGCCGGGAATGTATATCGGCAGCACTTCTTCCAAGGGATTGCACCATTTGGTCTATGAGATTGTCGATAATGCGGTAGACGAGGCCTTGGCAGGTGTTTGTGATACGATAGATGTCAGCATCAATCCAGACAATTCCATTACGGTAATTGATAACGGCCGGGGGATTCCGGTCGGGATCAACCACAAGGCCGGGATTCCGGCGGTAGAGGTCGTTTTTACGATTCTGCACGCAGGCGGGAAATTCGGCGGCGGAGGATATAAGGTATCTGGCGGACTGCATGGAGTAGGGGCCTCTGTCGTCAATGCTCTGTCCGAATGGCTCGAGGTTGTCATTGATATCGACGGAAAACGATATCAGCAGCGCTATGAGCGAGGACATGTTATGTATCCGTTAAAGGAGATCGGAGAGTCAGATCAGCATGGGACGACGGTTACGTTCCTGCCGGATCGGGAGATTTTCGAGGAAACGGTATATGAATATGATGTATTGAGGCAGCGTCTCAGAGAAATGGCCTTTTTGACAAAGGGCTTAAAAATCGTGCTGCACGATAAGAGAGAAGAGGAGATAGTAACAGAGCAGTTTCATTACGAGGGCGGGATCAAGGAGTATGTCTCGTATCTGAATCATAGTAAGGAAGCGCTTTATGACAGCATCATCTATTGCGAGGGCATGAAGGAAGAGGTTTATGTTGAGGTGGCCATGCAGCACAACGACGGCTATACAGAGAGCTGCTACAGCTTTGTAAATAACATCACGACGCCGGAGGGCGGTACGCATTTGACCGGCTTTAAAAATGCCCTGACGAAAACCTTTAATGATTATGCCAGAAATCAAAAGCTGTTAAAGGAAAATGAACCGGCTTTAAGCGGTGAGGATATCAGAGAGGGTCTGACAGCGATCATCAGCATCAAGATTCCGGAGCCGCAGTTTGAGGGTCAGACAAAGCAGAAGCTTGGAAACAGCGAGGCCAGAGGAGCCGTAGACAACATCGTCAGCGAACAATTAACGTATTTTCTGGAGCAGAACCCGACGGTGGCAAAAACCATTTGCGAGAAGGCAGTTTTGGCACAAAGAGCAAGGGATGCTGCGAGAAAGGCCAGAGATTTGACCAGCAGAAAAACGGCTTTAGAGGGAATGAGCCTGCCTGGAAAGCTGGCAGACTGCTCTGATAAAAATCCAGAAAACTGCGAGATCTACATTGTAGAGGGAGATTCGGCAGGAGGATCTGCCAAAACAGCCAGAGATCGGGCGACACAGGCGATTTTACCTTTGCGCGGTAAGATTTTAAACGTAGAGAAATCCCGATTGGATAAAATTTTAGTCAACAACGAAATCAAAGCCATGATTACAGCCTTCGGCACCGGAATTTCCGAAGATTTTGATATTGAAAAGCTTCGTTATCATAAAATTATCATTATGACGGACGCTGATGTGGACGGAGCGCATATTGCGACATTGATGCTGACCTTTTTATACCGTTTTATGCCGGATTTGATTAAAAAGGGCTATGTCTATTTGGCGCAGCCGCCGCTTTATAAAATCGAGAAAAACAAATCCGTCTGGTATGCTTATAACGATGAAGAGCTGGATCGGATTTTGACGGAGATTGGCCGGGACAACAACAATAAAATCCAGCGTTATAAAGGACTTGGAGAAATGGATGCCGATCAGCTTTGGGAGACGACAATGGATCCGGAAAAGAGAGTGCTACTAAAGGTAATATTTGACGAGGAAAAAGCGTCGGAAATTGATGTAACCTTTAATACACTGATGGGCGATCAGGTAGAACCGCGCCGGGAATTTATTGAGGCTAATGCAAGGTTTGTAAAGAATCTGGATGTTTAAAAAAGAGGAGGGGCGTAACCAATGGATAGGAATACGATGTTTGATAAAATAGAAGAGGTCGATTTAAAAGAAACAATGGAAAATTCTTATATCGACTATGCGATGTCCGTTATCGCAGCCAGAGCCCTTCCAGACGTAAGGGACGGCTTAAAACCGGTACAAAGAAGAATTTTATATGCCATGGTAGAACTAAACAACGGACCGGATAAGCCGCACAGGAAATGCGCCCGTATCGTCGGTGATACGATGGGTAAATACCATCCGCACGGCGACAGCTCTATTTATGGAGCGCTCGTCAATCTGGCACAGGAATGGAATACCCGTTATCCTCTCGTAGACGGACATGGCAATTTTGGCTCTGTAGACGGTGACGGTGCGGCTGCTATGCGTTATACAGAGGCCAGATTGAGCAAAATATCGGTAGAAATGCTGGCGGATATCAATAAAAATACCGTTGACTTTTCTCCGAACTTTGATGAAACCGAAAAAGAACCGGATGTGCTTCCGGCCAGATTTCCGAATCTGTTGGTCAACGGAACGTCCGGTATTGCCGTAGGTATGGCAACCAATATTCCGCCCCACAATCTGCGTGAGGTGATTAACGGTGTTGTAAAAATTATAGACAACCGGGTAGAAGAGGATCGAGATACCGCGATAGAAGAACTGATGGAGGTTATCAAAGGCCCGGATTTCCCGACGGGTGCTACTATCCTTGGGACATCCGGCATCAATCAGGCATACCGTACCGGACGGGGAAAAATTCGGGTACGCGCCGTAACCAATATCGAAACTATGCCGAACGGCAAAAGTCGTATTTTAGTGACAGAGCTTCCTTATATGGTCAATAAAGCCAGGCTGATTGAAAAGATTGCAGAGCTGGTACGGGATAAAAAAATCGACGGCATTACCGAGCTGCGGGACGAATCCAGCCGGGGCGGTATGCGAATCTGTATCGAGCTACGACGGGATGTCAATGCCAATATTGTTTTAAACCAGCTTTATAAACATACGCAGCTTCAGGATACCTTTGGCGTGATTATGCTCGCCTTAGTCGACAACGAGCCTAAGGTATTAAATCTGAGCCAGATGTTAGAGTATTACTTAAAGCACCAGGAAGAGGTTGTTACTCGCAGAACCCAGTATGACTTGAACCGGGCGGAAGAACGGGCGCATATTTTAGAGGGATTATTAAAGGCGCTTGACAACATCGACGAGGTCATTGACATTGCTCGCTCCTCCAAAAACGGCAACGAAGCAAAGGGTCGTTTGATGGAGCGTTTTGAACTGACGGATCCGCAGGCACAGGCGATCATTGATATGCGTCTGCGTGCGTTAACCGGTCTGGAGCGTGATCGGTTAGAGCAGGAGTATGCCGAGCTGGAGGCAAAAATCGCAGAGTTTCAAGAGATCTTGGCCAATCCGAAACGGCTCTTAGGCGTGATCAGGGAGGAGATCCTTCTGATCCGGGATAAATACGGAGACGAAAGGCGTACTGCAATTGGCTTCGCTGAGGATGAAATCACGATGGAGGATTTGATCCCTGATGAAAACACGATTATTACAATGACCAACCTGGGCTATATCAAGAGAATGACGGTCGATAATTTCCGCAGCCAGAACCGGGGCGGGAAGGGAATCAAAGGGATGCAGACCATTGAGGAGGATTTTATCAGAGAGCTTTTGATGACGACGACTCATCACTATATTCTCTTCTTTACCAATAAGGGAAGGGTGTACCGCCTGAAGGCCTACGAGATTCCAGAGGCCGGAAGAACCGCCAGAGGGACTGCGATTGTAAATCTCCTTCAGCTAATGCCGGAGGAACGGATTTCCGCAGTCATTACCTTAAAAGAATACGGAGAAGATCATTATCTTTTTATGGCCACCAAAAAAGGAATTGTCAAAAAGACCAATATCAAGGAATACGAAAATATCCGCAAAACCGGCCTGCAGGCGATTACGCTGCGGGAGGACGACGAGCTGATCGAGGTAAAGGTGACAGATAAGCAAAAGGATATTTTGATGGTCAGCCGGGAGGGAATGTGTATCCGCTTCCAGGAGGAGGACGTCAGACCGACCGGACGGAATTCGATGGGTGTTATCGGAATGACCTTATCCGAGGGAGACGAGGTTGTGGCCATGCAGCTTCATACTCAGGGAACGTATCTGCTGCTTGTCTCAGAAAATGGTCTGGGCAAGCGAACGAATATAGAAGAATTTACGCCGCAGCATCGGGGCGGTAAAGGAGTAAAATGCTATAAAATCATGGACAAGACCGGAAGTGTCGTCGGCGCCAAGGCCTTAAACGAAGAAAACGAAATTATGCTGATTACAACAGAGGGTATTGTCATCCGGCTGAGAGTAAGCGATATCTCGGTTTTAGGACGGATTACCTCCGGTGTTAAGCTGATGAACATTGATTCAGAAAGTGAAACGCGGATCGCCAGCATCGCCCGAGTACGCCAGGACGAAACAGAAAATACCGAAGATTTGACAGGAGAAGCAATCGAGGAGACAAAGGAAGGCTTGTCAGAAAAGGAAAACACCGAAGAATCAGGAGTAGATTTTACAAAGGAACAGCCGGATAAGGATTACGCAGATAGCGGAATAGAGAAATTGCTAAAGGCTGCAGAAGAGGATTCTGAGAAAAGAAGCTGAGGAAAATTATGAGAACAATCAAAACAACAGACATTACAAGGAATATCCGAGAAATGTGTATGGAAGCCAACTATACCCTTTCCCCGGATATGAAGCGGCGTCTGGAGGAAGCAAGAGAACAGGAAAGCGGTACTCTTGGCCTCCAGATCCTGAATCAACTTTCTGAAAATATGAAAATCGCAGAAGCAGAACAAATTGCTATCTGCCAGGATACTGGAATGGCAGTTGTATTTATCGAGCTTGGACAGGAGGTTTATATCGAGGGAGGCAGCCTGGCCGAAGCAATTGAAGAGGGGATTCGCCAGGGATACCAGGATGGATTTTTACGGAAATCTGTGGTAAGAGATCCCATTCTGAGGGAAAATACAGGAGACAACACGCCAGGAGTTCTTCACTATGAGATTGTACCGGGCGATCAGCTCAAGCTGACCTTAGCGCCTAAGGGCTTTGGAAGCGAAAATATGAGCCGGATTTCCATGCTGAAGCCTGCAGACGGCATCGAAGGGGTAAAGCAGGCCGTTATAGAGGCCGTTTCTCTCGCCGGGCCAAACGCCTGCCCGCCGATGGTCGTTGGAGTGGGGATTGGAGGCACCTTTGAAAAGTGCGCCTTTCTGGCAAAAAAAGCGCTTACCCGCAATACGGACGAGCCGTCGAACATTCCCTATGTCGCAGAGTTGGAAGCAGAGTTGCTGAAACGGATCAACCAATTAGGGATCGGCCCGGGAGGGCTTGGCGGCAAGACAACAGCGCTGGCTGTCAATATAGAAACCTATCCGACGCACATTGCCGGATTGCCGGTAGCAGTCAATATTTGCTGCCACGTAAACCGGCATGTGACGAGAATGTTGTAGGAAATAAAGGAGTAAAAACGTGGAGAAATATATTACGTTGCCATTGACCGAGGAAAAGATTCGTGATTTACAGGCAGGCGATTACGTCTATTTGACCGGGACGATCTATACGGCCAGAGACGCCGCCCATAAAAGAATGACAGAAGCCTACGAGCAGGGCGAGGGCTTTCCGATTGATTTAACGAATCAGACTATTTATTATCTGGGGCCGACTCCAGCCAGAGAGGGACAGGTGATCGGCTCTGCCGGCCCGACGACCAGCAGCCGGATGGATAAATATACGCCGCTTTTGTTAAAGAACGGACTGCGGGGAATGATCGGTAAGGGAAAACGCAGCCAGGAGGTCATGGATGCAATGGCCGAGGAGGGAGCTGTTTATTTTGCTGCAGTAGGCGGCGCAGGCGCCCTATTGTCCAAATGTATCAAAAAGGCTGAGGTTGTGGCCTATGAGGATTTAGGGACAGAGGCTATTCGCCGCTTAGAGGTAGAAAACCTGCCGGTCATTACAGTCATCGACTGCCAAAAGCATAATCTGTATGAAACGGCAGTAGAGGAGTTTCAGAGAACGGAGAGTATAAGAGATTACTAATATTACGACAAGGAGGAGGATTGGCATGTTACAATCAGGAAGAGAATTAAGCTATTATGACTTGGAACCAGTAGTTGATTTTCTTGGAGCAGGCGTTAGTAAAGCTTCGCAGGGAATTCATGTCCATAATTTTTGCGAGCTTCATTATTGTCTGTCCGGCAGCGGCTATTTTGAAGTAGACGACCGGATATATTCTCTGAAAATGGGAGATATGCTTTTTTGTAACCCCAATGAAGTACATGGTTATGTTGGCAGCAAGGAGCATAATCTGGAATTGTTTTATGTAGCCTTCCATAACCGTTATCTCCAGGAAAAAGATATAAATTTTTCCAGTCGGGGGGGGGTAGAACGGATTGTACATACTGCGCGTAATACACAAAAGAAGTTAAATATTTGCTATACGGAAATGCTTGAGGAATACAGCAGGCAGATGCCAGGCGGTATGGAGTTAATCCGTCTTAATTTAGTTCGTATGATGATTCTGATGATGAGGGAGACACTTCAGACGATTCTGCCGGAGGTGAATCCTTCTAACAATCCATTGAAAATCCAACAACTCAAACTGGTAGATGATATGCTAGCGTATTTGAATGAAAATTATGCCTCTAAGATTTCTCTTGATCAGCTTGCAAAAAACGTTTTTATGAGTCCCTCTTATATTTGTAAGCTTTTCAAGCAGGAAATAGGAGAATCTCCTATCAACTATTTAATACGTTTGAGAATGGAGAAGGCTCGTGAGCTGCTGCTTACCCAAACGTCCTATAGTATTAAAAAAATTGCCTGTCTGGTAGGCTATGAGGATATTTATCAATTCAGTAAGCTGTTTAAAAAATATTATGGAGTGGCGCCAAGTTATTATCGTAACCAAGGATAAGAATTTGTCGGATTTAGGCTTTTTATTGTGATATCTTACTTGTTGTAGGAATCTGTCTTGTAATTCCATGCTTTCTTTTCTATACTGGAAGCAGCTTATAAAAATAATGGTATTGGGAGGTAACAAGATGGAAAGATTAAAGAATTTTCAGGTTGCTGCATATGTATATGCGTATACGCTGGATCGTCTGAGTGACGAGGAAATCCGCAGAGGCTTAGACTATTTTCTTCAGTATATTGATTTGAGAAAGGTCTATCTGGAAAATCATCGGGCAAATACGGATATCAGCAAGGAGAGGATGAGGCACTATAAGGAGCTGTTTGCCGAATATGGCCTGCAGGTATCGAGTGGTATTACCTCTACGGTGTTAGTAAACGAAATCCGAAAGCCAGCCATTTATGATACGTTCTGTTACAGTGATCCGGCGCACAGGGAAAAATATTTGAACATTGTAAGAGATTTGGCAGAGGTATTTGACGAGATTATTTTGGATGACTTTTTCTTTACAAGCTGCCGCTGCGAGTTATGTATTGAGAAGAAGGGTCGCCGGAGCTGGAAGGATTACCGTCTGGAGTTGATGGAGGAATTTTCCAAAGAAATCGTCGCACTGGCGCATCGGATTAATCCGAACTGCAACTTTATTATCAAATATCCAAACTGGTATGAATCCTATCAGGAATGCGGCTACAACCCGGGAAAGCAGCGAAATATCTTTGATATGGTATATACCGGCACAGAAACAAGAAATCCGATTTACGGAGCGCAGCATTTACAGCGCTACATGAGTTATTCTCTGATGCGCTGGATGGAAAACGCGGCGCCGGGACGCAACGGAGGCGGCTGGATTGACCAGGGCGGTTCCTCCGGCAATTTAAGCGTCTGGCTGGAACAGGCCAATTTAACAGTATTGTCCGGTGCAAAGGAGCTTATGCTGTTTAATTTTGAATTTTTAATGAACTCTCCGGCGCTTCCGCCGCTCGGACAGGAATTGTACCGTTTTGACTGCTTTATGGAGCAGGTCGGAAAGCCAATCGGCGTGAGCATGTACGAGCCGTTTGACGGAGAAGGAGAGGATCAGGCAGTCAACTATCTGGGTATGGCTGGGATTCCGTTTGAAATGACGCCGTTTTTTGAAGAAGCTGCTCCTGCTGTCTTTCTGCAAAAGAGCGCAGCCAGTGATCCGGATATTTTTCCTAAGCTGGAGCAATATGTCAGAAAGGGCGGCCATGCGATTGTGACGGCAGGATTTTTTGAGGCAGTTTACGATCAGGGAATTCAGGAAATGACGAGCGTACGTTTGACCGGACGTCATGTAACCGGCCGGGAATATTTGATTGATCATTATAATAGCCTGGATATGCAGATTCGTCAGGGAATAGAGCCGGTGGGGATTCCGGCTCTGGATTATCGAACCAATGCTACCTGGGGGGATGTTATGCTGATTGACGGAGAATGTAATTTCCCGATACTCAGCGAAGATTATTATGGGAAGGGATGCCTCTATATCCTGAATCTGCCGGATAATCCGGCGCATATGTACCGTTTCCCGGCAGAGGTATGGCGCATGATCGGAAAAGAACTGACTTATGGGCTGCCGGTTCAGCTAGCCAACGAAGCAAAGTACAATCTCTTCCTTTATGAAAACGAAAAGCTATGTATTTCCAGCTATCGTCCGTATTATGAAAGTGCAGAGCTAATCGTAAAGGGAGAGGAATACGAAGGAGTGCGGGATCTTGAAAGTGGTGTACTGTATACCCCGCACAGTACACGGAAAGGCCCTGGCCGCAGAGGAGACAGTGCCACAATTCAGGAGGAGCTGGTAGAGCGGGTATACCATATCCCAATGGCTCCGGGCGGATTCCGTTTCCTGGAACTGGTGAGGAGGAATTAAGCCAGAAAAGGAACCTCGGAGAAAATAAATCAGAAAGAATAGGATGAAATAAAGAACAGGCCGGAAGCCAGCAATGGTTTTCCGGCCATTTTGATAGCGGGACAATATTCTACAAATCCAGAACAAGATACTACATTGTTGAAAAGGGAAAGTTTGTTATACTGAAGGGGCAAGGACAACCTAGGAGAAGGAGGTGACGGGATGAGATTTGACATCGTAGGAATTGACAGTCCCTGCGTGGATCTCGCCGTAAATGTAAACCGGTTTCCAGTGCCGAACGGAGGAGAACAAATCCAGCAGCTAAGCTGGCAGGGAGGAGGGAAGGTCGCGTCTGGTATGGTAGCAGCCGCCCGTCTGGGGATGAGGTGCGCCATTATGGGGAATGTAGGGGCGGATAAATATGGGGACTATTGTGTCTGGGATTTTAAAAATCATAACATTGACACGTCCTATCTTTATCAGCGCACCGGAAAAACGACTGGTTTGGATGTGGTGATCAGTGACAAGGAAACGATGGGAAGAAGCCTGGTATTTTCCCCAGGGACATCGGAGCAGTTACAGCCGGAGGAGGTAAACCAGGAATATTTGCAGCATACGGACTATTTTTACTTATCTGCTGTGAATGAAACTACGGCGTTTGCTGCCAACATCGCACGTCAGGCAGGGGCGCAGATCTTGATCGATGCCGATTCTTATTCGGAGGAGCTGATGGATTTTCTGCCGAACATAGATATTTTGATAGGCTCGGAATTTGTCTATCAAAGGGTGTTTGGAGAGAGCGACAGCAGAGAAGAGAATTGCAGGAAAATGAGGAAGGAAGGCCCGTCGGTGGTTGTGTTTACGTTTGGGGAAAGAGGCTGCTGCGGACTGAGTGAGGAAGGCTATTTTGAGCTTCCGGCATTTGAGGTAGAGGTGCAGGATACGGTCGGAGCGGGGGATGTATTTCACGGAGCCTTTGCAGCAGGTCTGGTTTTGCGGTATTCCGTCCAGGAGACAGCTCGATTGGCCAGTGCCGTTTCTGCGATTAAATGTACCCGAATCGGAGGAAGAGCCGGAATCCCAAGCCTGCCGGTAGTACGTCAGTATCTGGATACCGGAGTAGTGGATTACACGGAAATTGATAAGCGAGTAGAATTGTATAGAAAGGGGTTAGATTATGTATAAAGAACAACTGGTATTAGGTGTAGTTCCAAACAAACGAAGCTTTTTGAGCATGGAGGAGGCAGACCGGCAGAAGGAGCGCTTTATGAAGGTCGTCCGTTCCGTGAAGCCGGAGTTGGTAAGGGTAGTAGCCATTGACGATTTATGTGAAAACGGTATTTTATATGAAATGGATAAAACCGATGCCGTTATAGATCGAATGAGAACAGAACAAATAGATGCTCTGTTTCTGCCATTCTGTGATTTTGGAGAGGAACAGGTCGTAGCAAAGGTAGCGGCTGCCTTATCTGTGCCGGTATTGGTATGGGGAGCCCGCGACGAGAGGCCGAATACCGATCA
Source organism: uncultured Lachnospiraceae bacterium (assembly GCA_949155905.1). Lineage (GTDB taxonomy): Bacteria > Bacillota > Clostridia > Lachnospirales > Lachnospiraceae > MGBC131033. The sequence continues at coordinate 6,445 of CASCWU010000033.1, read as the reverse complement.
GTCCAGAGGACGCGATACTCAGTGCGGTATGTTTGCGGCGACGAAGGTATTAAAACGGCACGGAGTAGCCTTTAGCTATATTTATAACTGCGAGACAGAAAGCGGGGAGTTCCGTCAGGGCTTTGAGCGGTTCCTGCGGGTAGCAATGGTACTCAAATCCCTGAAGGGTCTGCGGATAGCCAAAATCGGGGAACGCCCTGTCACTTTTATGAGTGTTATGACCAATGAAGCCGCTCTGATCAAACGCTTTAGCATTACGACGATCCCGATTGCTCCTAGTCAGGTAGCCGCTAAAATGGAAGCTCTGTTAGAGGAAAACGGAACAAGGCTGCAGGCATATTTACAGGACATTCAGGCACGTTTTTCTACAGAAGAGGTCAGCGAGCAGGAGCTGCAAAAGCTGGCAGCAGTCCGTCTGGCGGTAGAGGAACTGATGGAAAAGAATCAGTGTACGGTAGGAGCCTTTGAATGCTGGTCTGCTTTTAATGCGTTGATTGGGGTCTGTCCATGCCTGATGTTAGGGGAAATGGCAGATTTAGGAATTCCGATGGCCTGTGAGACAGATGTCAATGGTGCGATTACTCTGGCGATTTTAAGAGCCTGTGCGATGTACGAGGAGGTAGGCTTTTTAGCAGACCTGACGATCAGGCATCCAAACAACGATAATGCAGAGCTATTGTGGCATTGCGGGCCGTTCCCATATTCACTTAAAAAAGACAGCAGTCAGGCACGGCTTGTCAATGGGCAGGAGCGGTTTGAATTAAAGGAAGGTCATCTGACTGTCTGCCGTTTTGACGATCTGGACGGAGAATATTATTTATTCGCCGGAGAAGGGGATACCATAGAAGGGCCGGAAACCAACGGAACCTATGTATGGATGGAGGTAGACAACTGGAAGCGCTGGGAAGAAAAGCTGATGTTCGGGCCATATATCCATCATTTGGGCTGCGTTTACGGAAGCTATCTGCCGGTGCTGCGGGAGGTTGCCAGATATTTGGGCATCCATTTTGACAATGCGCACAAGCAGGGAATCTACAGCCTGTAATGGTGTGCCAGCAAAGCGTCTGGAGGAAGCAGAGTACGTGGAAATCATAAAAATCCATTGGAAAATAGCAGAGGAGGAGAAGCTATGCGCTATAAAAAATACGCCAGAGCAGGGGTAGAGGTGTCTGAGTTAGCAGTCGGGACATGGGCTATCGGAGCAGAAAATTATGGAGAGTATGACAGAAAGGAAGCGTTTCTGGCGATTCGAGAGATGTTAGATCGAGGGGTAAATCTGATCGATACAGCTCCCTGTTATGGAAACGGGACTGCCGAAAAATTTGTAGGAGCGCTTTTAGAGGAGATACCGAGGGAGAAGGTACTGATTTCAACAAAAGTAGGTCTGGCGCCGGATATCCATACCAGAGGCTATCGAAGAGACGGCAGCTACAAAAATGTGATGCGTGAGATAGAAAGCTCTCTGATGAATTTGGGAACCGATTACATTGATTTTTATTTCGTTCACTGGCCAGATGAGCAGACGCCGATTTCGGAGACAATGGCAGCCTTGGCAGAGCTGAAGCGGAAGGGCTATATTCGTTATGTCGGAGTATCAAATTTTTCTAAAGAGCAGATAGAGGAGGCGGAAAAAATCCTGCCAATCGACGTCCAGCAGCCGCCTTATTCTATGGTAGACCGCCGTTTTGAAGAGTTGATGAAATGGGGCATCGGATGTGGCATCAGTTCTATGACCTACGGTTCGATGGGAGGGGGAATCCTTTCCGGGAAAATGCGTACTATCCCGAATTACGATGCCGGAGATATACGAATGACCTTTTATGATACCTTCCGGGAACCGAAATTTTCTAAAATCATGGAGCTGTTAAAGGTGATGGATGGGATTGCAGAGAAGCATCAGGCCACGCTTTCCGAGGTGGCCTTAAACTGGAGTACGCAGCAGGAATTTGTCACGACGGCTTTGGTAGGAGTACGAAGCCGGAAGCATGTAGAAGAAAACTGTGCGTCCTTTGAGTGGATGCTCGAAGCCGAGGAGCTTTGCGCGATCAGCAGTAAAATCATCAAGCTGGGCTTATAAGAAAGCCATTCGGGCGGATAAACATTTAAAAACAGATTATGGAGGGGTAAGATTATGTCAAGAGTAAAGGTAAAGGATATTTTGCAGCACGCTACCGAACATCATTATGGCGTAGCGGCGGTCAATACGGTCAATGTGGAAACGGCAAGATACATCATTCAGGCAGCAGAACGGGAACAGGTTCCGGTGATCGTTCAGTTTTATCCGGGATTTCATAACTATATGTCTTTAAAGCATCTGGCCTTTGCCGCCTGTGATATGGCGGATCGGGCAAGCGTACCGGTAGGCGTGCATCTGGATCACTCTGCTGGATACGATATTGCAGTAGGCGGTATCCGGGACGGTTTTCCGTCTATTATGGTAGACGGATCAAGCTTGCCGTTTGAAGAAAATATACGGCTGACAAGAGAGGTTGTAAATGTAGCGCGGGTTTTTGATATTGATGTGGAGGCCGAGCTAGGACATGTCGGCAGCGGAGGGAATTTAGATGATATTGTGAATTCCGATTATTATACCAATGTGGAGCAGGCTGTGACGTTTGTGCAGGAAACGGGCTGCGATTCTCTTGCGATTGCAGTAGGCAACGCCCATGGGCCATATATCAAGGTGCCGAATCTGGATTTTGATCGGATCAAAGAAATCCGCTCCAGAGTGACGATTCCCTTGGTTATGCACGGAAGCTCGGATATTCCAGAGGAACAGCTAAAGGAAGCAGTCAATCTGGGAATGAGCAAATTTAACGTAGCGACGGAATATTTCCGCTGTATGTACCACAGCTTAGAAAAGCGAATTCAGGATCAAACCTTTGACGGGAACGGAACGGCATTGCTGTTTGATATCCAGGAGGATATGATTGAATTTGTAAGACAGAAAATCCGTCTTTTAAACCCAAATAAGTTTTCTCTGTAATGAAGAAAACATGTTCGTTTCGCCATCTGTTGCTGATCAATTCCTTTTTGTATATTGCAGTGGCTATGTACAGCCCCTTTCTGAGCATGTATTATGCCCAGGAGGGGCTTACATCCTCTCAGGTAGGAATTTTGCTGACGATAGCGCCGATAGCATCGGTTTTTATCCAGCCGTTATGGGCCAGAAGAAGCGATGCTACTGGACGGGCAAAAACGTATGCGGCAGTGATTTTATTTGGGTTGATCCTGTCCTTACAAAGCTTTTATCTGGGACATAGTTTTAGCACTTATTTGTTTTCCAATTTGTTGCTGGCCGTTTTTTCTACCTCTGTTTCTCCAATGTTGGATGCAATTGTCATTCGGAATGCGGATAAGGAGGGCTATAATTTTGCCTATATTCGAATGGGTGGGACGGTTGGCTATGCCGTTGTAGTATTTTTGATTGGAATTTATTTGCGGCAGCATCCGCATCATCAGTTTTTATTGGCCGGGCTGGGATATCTGGTATTGTTTTTGCTGATTCTTTTGCTTCCGGCGTCTGAAAATCATCAGCCGGTGGTACGGAATTTGAAACGGACGGGAAAGGGATTTAGGCAAATGTTTCAGATCCGGCAGTTTTTTTCGGATCAGAGAGTGGGATATGTTTTGCTGTTTGCCTTTTTATTTCAAATAGGAGCCAGTGTCACGGGGTCTTATCTGGGAGTGTATGCAGCAAGCATCGGCTATGGCCAGTTTCAGATGGGAATGCTGAATTTTATTTCGGCCGCCAGCGAAATTCCGGTTTTGCTGATAGTACGGAGGCTAAGCCGCCGGTTTGACTCTCTGCTTTTAATCGCTGGGGCAACGTTTTTGATGGGAATACGGGCGCTGATAGTATCGGGAGGAAATTTGTCCTTTTTTATAGCGGCTCAGACCATGCAGGGATTGACGTATATGGTGGTGTATTATGGGAGTGCGACATATATTGCCAAACATGCCAAGGAAGGGATGTCCTCCCAGGCGCAAAGTATTCTCTATATGGTACAAAGCGGTTTTGCCTGTATCCTGGGAAATTTGCTCGGAGGGAGGCTTATCGATGCCGTCGGCTTGCAGGCAGCTTATCAGGGAGTCGGAATATCCGTATCGGCATCGGCTGTTTTGTGTTATATTGCAATGCAGCTTGGCAGCAAAAGACAAAATAAGATATCACAACGGAATTGATAGATAATACATGGGATAAAAGCCCTCTTTGCTTTATACTGAATGTATAAAGATAAGGAATACAAAAGAGAAAATTCTTTCGCATTCCTTGAAAAAGGAGGGATTTTTATTGAAAAAAGCAAAAAAAGTATTGGCGTTGATGTTAGTAGGCTTGCTTGTCCTTTCCGTGCTAGGAGCGTGTGGAAAAAAGCAGGGAGAGGAGCAGAAGGGGAACAAGGAGGGTTCCGAAACAGATACTACAAATGCCAGCAAAACGGATGACGAGGCAGCGGGGGATAAAACGCTGGGTTCTGACACAGGTGGTCAGGATACATCAGAGACAGATGACTGGACATGGCCTCTTCCAGAAAAAAAGGAGCTGTCGATTTGGACGGAATGGAATAACGACTATCTGACAGATCCGAGTGAGTTGAAGGGAATTCAGAAAATCGAGGAGATGACGAACGTTCACGTCAACTGGATGACCTGTCTGGATATTGAGGCCAGAGAAAAGTTTGGTCTGATGATTGCATCCGGAAATTATCCTGATATCCTGCGGAAGTCAGAAGAGTATTATGTAGGCGGTCTTTCAGCAGAACTAAAGGATGGCGTTATTATTGATATGACAGAGTATATCGACAAGTATATGCCAATCTATACCAGCATTATTGAGAGTAACGATCAATTGAAAAGAGACGTCATGATGGACGATCACCGAATGATAGGAATTTATATTCTTTCTACGCTGCATGGAGAATTGATGGGGGAATATCCATGGGACGGTATCGGAATTCGCAAGGACTGGCTGGATGAACTGAATATGGAGATTCCAGAGACGATTGATGATTGGTATAAGGCTCTGACGGCATTTAAGAATACCTATCATTGTGAGGCTCCTTTGATGATTGGCTTTGAACGCGGCTATGATTATTGCAACAGCTTTCTTACCGCATACGGAGTATTGGGAGAATTTTACCGAGACGGAAATATTGTAAAGTACGGCCCGTTAGAGGATGGCTATAAGCAGTGGGTGCAGCTCTTTCATGATTGGTATGCGGAAGGACTGATCGATCCGAACTTTATTACCAGTGATACATATATGAGATGTGCCAATGAGATGTTAGGTACGGGAAGAGCGGGTGCCGGACCGATTGTATGGGCTTCTTCAGCCGATTTCTATCTAACGCAGGGCCTTACGGACGATCCGGATTTTTGGATAGCAGCAGCGCCGGCTCCTGTTTTAAATGAAGGAGATACCCCGCAGCTAGGAAGAGCGATGAGTGATCTGACAAAAGAGACGATTACGATTACTTCTAATTGTAAGGACATTGAATTGGCCTGCCGATTTATGGACTTTATGTATAGTGATGAAGCGATGATGTGTAATTCCCTGGGAATCGAGGGAGAGAGCTATGTCGTAAACAGCGACGGGAGTTACTCAATGTCGCCGGCTGTGACAGAAGCAATCAAAAACGGGGAGTTTCCAAGTATCGGAGCCTATTATTCGATGTATTCGATTGGAGCCTCTGGCTTTGGGAAATACGACTGGGGAAGATTTTTAGTTCAGAATGAAGGAATGGCTTCTTTGGGAGCATATGACGCATGGGCGCCATGCCGCTATGATTTGGTACTGCCGACAAACCTGACAATGACCGTAGAGGAGTCTACCGTATACGGCTCTGCCTATGTAGATATTGATACCTTGGTCAAAGAAAATGCGTTGAAGTTTATTACAGGCAATCGTCCTATGGAAGAGTACGACCAGTTTGTAAAGGATATCCGTACTTATAAAATAGAAGAATGCTTAAAAATACAGCAGGCGGCACTGGATCGCTATAATGCCCGTTAACAAAGAATGATTTAGAGGATGGTCGTCTCCGTCAGCTATAACAGAGTTGATGGGGACGGCTAATGACAGTTTAAGAGTTATCTAGGCTGTTACAAGGGCTAAAAAAATAATTAAAAAAAGTTTAAAAAATGGGTTGACAAGCTCTGCCTCCTCTGCTATACTATTAAATGCGCTCGACGCAAACAGAACTTTATTTTTAGATTTCCATTTTATATCGTTGGTAGGAATTCAGGTCTGGAGAAATACTCAAGAGGCTGAAGAGGCGCCCCTGCTAAGGGTGTAGGTCGGGCAACCGGCGCGAGGGTTCAAATCCCTCTTTCTCCGTTTGGTTTTAAGGCTGTCATACAGCAAAATCAAGTGAAAAAAGATTGGAAAAAGAAAATCAAAAAAACTTGAAAAAAGTTGTTGACAAACAGAAAACCATATGCTATA
>CASCWU010000032.1 GCA_949155905.1 uncultured Lachnospiraceae bacterium | reverse complement strand
AGCCCATTAGCCGGGACAGAGGGCAAATATGTCACCTCCCGCCATCTGCGCGACCGTCTGCTGCGCGAGCTGAACACAGACGTCAGCCTGCGGGTAGAGGAAACCGATACGACAGAGGTCTTTAAGGTATCAGGACGGGGCGAGCTGCATTTATCCGTCCTCATTGAAAATATGCGCCGCGAGGGCTACGAGTTCGCGGTCAGCAAACCAGAGGTGCTTTATAAAACCGACGAGGCCGGACATAAGCTCGAGCCAATGGAGTTAGCCATCGTCGATGTGCCGGAGGAATTTTCCGGCTCCGTCATTGAAAAACTCAGCCAACGAAAGGGCGAGCTGCGGAATATGTCGCTTTCTGCCAGCGGCACCTCCCGTCTGGAATTCTCTATTCCGTCCCGTGGCCTGATCGGCTACCGGAACGAATTTATGACCGATACCAAGGGAAACGGAGTGTTGAATACTCTATTTGACGGCTATGGACCTTATAAGGGAGATATTCAATACCGCAAGCAAGGCTCCTTAATCGCCTTTGAAAGCGGAGAAAGCGTCACCTATGGACTTTTTAATGCCCAGGAACGCGGCGTCTTATTTATCGGGCCAGGAGAAAAGGTCTACAGCGGAATGGTCGTCGGACAAAACGGAAAGGGCGACGATATCGAGGTCAATGTCTGCAAGAAAAAGCAACTGACCAACACCCGTGCATCCGGATCGGACGATGCCCTAAAGCTTACTCCGCCGCGCCTGTTAAGTCTGGAGCAGTCGATTGAATTTATCGAGACGGACGAGCTGCTGGAGGTGACACCAAAGTCTCTGCGCATCCGCAAAAAAATCCTCGATCCGACGCTGCGGAAGAGGGCTGCCAGAAATTAAAGAATACCTTGACAAAAAGGAGCTGTGAAAAAATCAAAAAACTTTTTCCACAGCTCCTTTTTTAGTTTCTACAAACTGCCTGTTTTCCCCTTTTGTTTTCCAAATCAGGGCTCCGATTCTATTAGAAAATATTTACGGAGAATCCTCCTGCTGCCTCCGAATCACTCTCCAGGCATCCTCTGCCGCCTGTTTGTCTGTATTGATATAAACCGTAATCAAATATCCCTTCCACCAAAATGCAAGCTTCCGATTTTCCTCTAACTGCGCTAAGGCTGCCTCCTCCGTCAGATCCTCCAGCTCGCCGATGCTCTCCTGCTTCTCATAAACATCCGGCTCCGTCGCAATACACCAGTGAACCTCCGTCCACTCCTCTGCCTCATAGTAATCCCCTGCCAGCACCACCTCTTCCGGCACCCGTCCGATATAATGCCCCTCAAACCGGTATGGCTCCCCGTTTTTTAATGTGACATGCGCCTCAGCCTCCGTAAAGCCCAGAGCTGAAAAGTCTGGCAGACACTCCTGGAAAGCGCGCGGGCATTCCTTCCTGGCCACGATTTCAAACTGGTCGCCCTCTTCCATCGGAAATGCAGAAAAATCAAGCGGATGCTCCCAGAGCCAGTCCAGCAAATCGACCAGCTCCTCATATCCATTGTTCCAGCAGCCTTCGATCTGATACCAGCCGGTCTGGTTCTGGAAGGTCAGCGTTTTATCACCCTTTTCCCTGCCGCGCGCCACCACCGATATCCCGTCCCGCTCTGTCACCGTCACGGAAGGAGAAACGATTTGCCCCTTCTCGTCTATCTCCACTACGATACAGTCCTCGATTTGTTTTATTTCCTGAAAGCCTGCCGTAATGCTGATGTCTTTGTAGTCCTCAAACGTTCCCCGTTTATGCCAGGAAAAGGTCAGGCTATACAGGCTCCCCGCCTCCCAGTAACGAGCTACACAGTCAAACAGAGGATATTCCTTCAATACCGGAATCCATCCTTTTTCCTCCATCTCTTCCCGTCTATCGGAAAAATAACGTTCCCATTGATAGGCAGGAGCATCACTGAAAGAATAATCGCTGTTTTTCTGTTCGTCATTTTTCTGTTCCCCGCCTTTCTCTTCCTCATAAAAAGAATTGCTGCCCTCCTCGTCTGCTTCCCCATTATAGGCAAAATATTGCTCTGCCGGAAAGTCCTCCGACCATTGCAGTACCGGACGCTCCCCAGAAACCGACTGTCCCTGATGAAGCCTTCCTGCTCCCGGCCAGACACCGCCTTGTAAGCCTGGCGCCTGCCAGAGCAGCCAACCGCCTAAAAGAGCAAAGGTAAAACCAGCCGCTGCCAGCCATTTGCGTTTTCCTTTTATCCCTATTTTCCCATCTTTTTCTGTTCCTTTCTCTCCGGCTTCTTGCTTTTCCCTCCAGACCAAGCGACGCTGTTTGGCTTCCTGCTTCTTTTCTACCCGGCTCTCTCTGCTATCTGGTCTTTTCTCTTCCCTCCAGGATAGTTGCTGCCGTTCGGCCTCCGGCTTTTCCTTCCAGGCCAGGCGGCACTGTTCGGTTTCCTGGATCAGTTCCTCCTCTAATAAGCCAATGCTTTGTAAAAGTGTATTTTCACAAAGCATATTTTCGCATAACATTTCTTCGCCAGGCACACCTTCATGCGATTCTTTTTTCTTCATACAAAAAATCCCTCCTTTTCCAAATGTATTTTCAATCCCTTTCGGATGCGGTGCAGCATACTTTTGGCCTTGGATTCGCTCATCCCGTGATATGCCGCCACCTCCCGGATCGCATCCATAAAATAATACCGTCCGATAAAGACGCCGCGAGCCTCCGGGGAAAGGGTTTTCAGATAGGCGGAAATCGCCTCAGCCAGCAGACGGCGGTCGATTTCCTGCTCAGTCGTATCGCCTCCTGACACACATTCCCCCAGCTCCGAAAGCGACAGGCTGTATTCCGACGCCTGACGTTTGAATCGGTGCTTTTTCCGGTATCGGTCGATTGCTGCTTCCCGTAGGATCTTTCGTAAATACGGCCTAAGCGGTTCCGGACGGTTCGGCGGAATTGAATTCCATGCCTTAAAGTAAGTGTCGTTGACGCTTTCCCGGCTGTCCTCCCAGTCGGATAAAATATTGTAGGCAATTTGCGTTAAATAGTTTCCGTATTTCTGCTCGGTTTCCCGAATCGCTGCTTCCTCCCGCTCCCAGTATAATTCCACAATCTGCTTATCCTCCATTCTCCCGCCTCCCGTTCTCCGTTTTTCCGTTTTTCCACTATGGTGCAAGGCTGCCGCCTGCCGTGCTGTTTGCCTTACTCCTATTTTTCACATGATTTATAGCATTACCATTATAGTAGATGGCAAGCATGCGATGATCCTCTCATACTCTATACCGCTAAAAAAGAGGTTTGGTTGCATGTTCGTAATCGAGTAGGGAAGATTTATCACACCCTACCCGCCGCACGCCCCATGCGCCGCTTCTGCGGCATGCTTTCTCTGCATGGGGCTGTGCATAAAAAAAGAGGCGGAAAAGCCTTACTTCTCTGCCTCTGCTAACAAATCATACATTTGCTTTAACAAAAAAATTCTAACACCAATATATCCTTCGTATTGTTCCATTTCCAAAAGTCCTTGTATATCCGAGGCTATCTTTTCTTTTGTCAGTAACCCTTGCTCCTCAAGCTCCCGTATATACTCCTCACAGCTTTCATACACATCTTTTCTGTTTTTTACCAGAGAGGTTTTGGTATCCTGTCTTACCATCCTTTTTTCTTTATCGTATTTCCCATTTAAACGCAAGGTTTGATACAAATCCTCTTCCATCTTTTCTATAAAAGCATCGCTATCCTTTTCCTGGCGTTCATAATAAATTTCACCTGTAGGCAAATATTTTATCTGGTTCATTTGCGCCTTTTCAAAAGGATTGATTGCCTTTAACTCTTTATTCCCCTTACTTTCATCGCAGCAGGTACATCTTTTTTTGTTTTTCGGGAGATCTCTTCCACCCTTACATACTCCTAAATAGTTTTGAAAATCCAAAACCTTGTCCTTGCATTTGCTTAATGGAACTACATGCTCAATGCTCATATGTAGAGGAGCATTCTCAATCGGCTGCATACAATAAGCACAGATAAAATGCTGCTCTCTCAACAAATCATCTCGAATCTCTGGTTTGCATGTAACATCATTATCAAATACAGACCGCATTGCATTCACGTCTGTTTCTTTTATTTCTTTCCACCTTTCTGACTGCTGGATAGCGAATAGTTCCTCGCGTACCCTTTCGGATGGTTCTCCCTTTTGAATATATATCATACTTCTACCCCTGCCATCTTCAGCTTAAACCAGCCTCTCTTTACCAGGCTATTTTCCTTTCCGTAAGCCTCTGCCATTTGACTTATTATCTTTTTTGCTTCTTCGTAATCTTTCTTATTTAATGACAATTCAAACTGATTTGACAACTGCCTTAAATGCTCTGGAATGGCGGAGCTTCCCTGCCGGTAAGCCAATACATCCGCCACTGAATAAGCATACGCATCAGACAGCTCATTTACATTCTGCATGGCATCAATTTCCAGCAATACGACATCCTTACTGGAAGAAATGATAATCGGGGAATGTGTTGCTAATATAAACTGGATATGAGGAAAAAGCTCATGAAGTATCTCTACGATCTTCCATTGCCATTTAGGATGTAGGTGCGTATCAATTTCATCGATCAATACAATTCCACCCGTTTCCCTCAGCTCTCTTTTCCCTGGATTTAAAACTGCCATCCGAAAAGCCATATCCATAATCATCCATAAAACAGATTGATACCCGGCGCTTAAATAATTGATCGGGATTGTCTCTCCCCGCTCGATATATACGATATCTTCAAAAGCCCTGGAATATGCAATGGTTGGCACTTCCTCCAACTCATTCATCCGAAACATAAAATAAGAAACAATCTCGCCAAACGCCTGATATTCTGCAATCTCCTTTTTTTGCTGGAACGCCGCCATCTCCATCTTCAGGCACCAGGATTTCAATGCCTTGATATCCAAATTGTTTTCCATACATCCAATATAGCCGCAACGCCGGCCATTCAGCTTATTTTTACTGGCACTTCCAAAATCCTCTCTCTTAGGCGGAGCTAAGCGGTTAGTGCTGTAATAGCAGAACAAAGGCAGATCCTCTGATAAATCATTGGTTATTTTCTTTGCGTATTCCGACACTTCTTTTCCTAAAAAACGGGTTTTGGAATTACTTGTCTCATCCCGGCGCGTTACTTTTCCCTTTTTGAAGCCTTCCTTTGTATCAAAAACGGTCTGAATATCAATAGGCGTATAATGGACAATCCCCAAAGAGGCGTCTGACACATGCTGCGTATCTATCCTGACATCGGTTGCGGTAATTCCCTTTTTCGCCACTCCAGGCATCCCATTGATAAAATCGCCAAACGCTACCGTAATCGCCTCCAGCACAGAGGTTTTTCCAACCCCATTATCGCCAATCAGCAAATTGATGCCTGGCCCAAATGAAATCTCCATTTCCCGAATTGCCTTATAATTTGAAATTACGATTTCCTTGATTTTCATAACCCGTCCTCCTGGGAAAACAACAGCAGTCTCTTTTCTTCTTCCTCCATTATATTATAACAAAGGAACCGGAAAATCAAGTAGAGAAGGCCTTTTCGCAAATTTCGCAGCCTTCTCTACCTGATTATCTTATTTCTTTCCCATGCAAATTACTCTGCCTTCACAAACCGGAATACATTCCAGGACAGCTTTTCCAGTATCGCCTCTACCTTCATCCCTTCTGCCCTTGTCTCCTCGTTTCTTACCGGCGCCAGCCGATCCGGGGCTTCATAGGTATTTTGTACCCCTGCCTCCTCGGTAAACATCTGGTAATGCCCTTCAAACCGATAGCCGTCTAACCCTGTTATGTCCAGGGTAAATTCCGCTGTTTCTTCCCAGTCGCGGTTGATGACAAATACCGTCAGCTCCCCGTTTTCCTCGTCGTAGGCTGCCATTTCGATGCCATCGTACACCCATTTCATCGCCTTGGAAGCCTCGTTTGCCAGGACGCCATAGCCCTTCAGGTTCTTCTCCCAGGAAGCAATCTGCCATCCAACGGCAAAAATTTCTTATATGGCCTTGTGCATAAAATTGCCCAGGCTTCTGCTTATCTGCAAAAGCCTGAGCATTCTTTTCTATCTGTCGATCTCTGCTATCAGTGTTCAACCTTTACATCAGCAAAGGAAAACTTTGGTGCTGCTTCCATATGCAGATTGACCAGCTCATGGTCATAGTTGTGCTTCACTTCGCACTTCCGGTCAAAGATCATCGTAGCCTCGTCGCCTTCCTTGCTGGCTGGCCACTCCGGAATACCTGGATGATTCGGATTGCCATACTTTGCAAAATTCATCCATGCAGTAAAGATCTGTGCCTCCAGCTTATCGGATACGCCAGGGATACAGCAGACCGGAACGAGGTTCGTATTGTCAAAGACAAACGGAATTTCAGAACAGTGCCATGCCGGTTTTCCTTCCTCAAACGGGAATTCATAAGCAAATACGTAAGACCAGGTCGGAGCCTCCTGATGAACGGATTTCTTGGCGATAAAGTCCATCGTCGGCTGACGGAACAGGGAATCTACGACCATCAGGTCAACCAGATTCTTCTCTGGATATGCAGCCTGGAACAGCCCGATCAGGCGATCCGAAGCATCTCCGTATTTTCCCCGGATCATGGCTTTCTTTTCGTCCTCGCTCATCGTATTCCGTCCTGCAATGCCAGGGCCAAAGGCGAACTCACCGAATACCGTACCAATCATCACCGGAATGGTTTTTGCGTGATCGCAGAAGCCTACCTCGCGCGGATCTCCTAAATAGAAATCGTTCGGCATCGGATTTCCACCGATATAATGTCCTTCCTTTGCCACCTTCATGGATACCTTCTGATAAGCTGCTACAAGGGTCGGATAAGGAACTGTCTCTAATTTCTCTGCGTCCCCTTCCTCATAGCCTAACTCCTTTAACATTGCATTAACGATATGGGTTCCGTCCCCGTTCGGAGGCAGGAAGCCGTCAATCAAACCGCTCTGAACAACGCCCTTCTGGAACAGGCCGTCTGCACTTGGTGTCTGCATCAGCGTCCAGACCTTCATACCGCCGCCGGACTGTCCGAAAATCGTAACATTTTCCGGATCGCCGCCGAAGCTTTCAATATTGTCATGAATCCACTGCAGAGCAGCTACCATGTCGGCGCTCCCGGCATTAGCCGAATTTTTATATTTCTCTCCAAACGGCTCTAAATCCAGATAGCCTAAAATATTCAGACGATGGTTGATGGATACGACCACCACATCCCCGTTGCGGCTCATGTTTTCCCCGTCATACGCTACCTGCTCAATCGAAGAACCAGCAGCGAAGCCGCCGCCGTGCAGCCATACCATAACCGGCTTTTTGGCCTTCGGGCAAAGCGTCTGTGTCCAGACATTCAAGTACTGGCAGTTTTCATCCTGCGGCCAGTAACGATGCGGCACCATCAGCTCGTTTGTCGGGTGATCCTGCATCATCAGCGGACATACATAACCGTATGCCAGCGCATCCTTGATTCCCTCCCATGGCTCTACCGGGGTCGGCATCTGGAAACGCTTTGCATCGGCATATTTGATTCCCTGGAACACATAGGTTCCGTCCTGCATAAAGCCGCGCAGCTTCCCGGCCTGGGTCTGCACAACTGTGTCTGTGTTGTTACATACAAAATGTCTTACCATTGGTCTCATCCTCCTATTTTAAGTCCCGCAGAATTTCTCCCTGGATACCTTCCTCAAGTTGAATTTTCAGCCGCAAAGCAGGCGCGTCTGCAAATCCAACTGTATCCAGTTCGATATTCCGCTGTTTAAGTCCCGCAGAATTCTGCTGTTTGAGTCCATCAAAGATGGACTTCGTCCCGTAAAAATACCGACGGAATTAGTTATAGTATAACAAAATTTTTTTTAAGCTTCCACGGTATCTTTTACAAACTTTCTTACCAATTTTCGGACAAATTTACAAAAGAACATTTGTACTGCCTTTGCTGTTTTCTATCAATCCAATCTCTCCATTCTCTGCAAATCCAGCTCGCAGCCTAAAAAACTGAGCCTTTGATACTTACTGCCTGCGTACCGTTTTTCTAACAATCCTCTCTGGGTATCTTCATAAGGAAAATGAAACGGAAGGTTATCATGGTAATAGGTTAAAATTCCTCTCACCGGTATCGTTTTTCTGACTTCCAAAGCATCACCTTCCTTTGAGGCGGAATCGTTTCCGTTTTCTAAAGGATTCTCCTTCTCCGGCAGCAAAGAGGCATGACAGAGCAGATACCCTCGCTGGCTCCCGGAGCCGAAGGGATAGCTTACCTTTCCGGTTATTACCTGGTTTTCCTCCCAAATAATCCCTGCGCTTGTCTGATAACCAAGCTCTGGTATCTCCGCCCGGTAGTCCACGCCCTGTTTTTCATACAACAGGCTTCCTCCTACTAACTCTGTCCCGTCTTCTCCCTGAAAGTAAAACGCATCCTGCCACCAGGGATTTCCCTGTCCCCATTGCCAGAAAACGACGGTATACACTTCTGTCTGTGGCAGCTCGACAAACACCATTGTAATATCCAGCCGATGCCGCTTTTCTTCATAATAGGAATAATTATAAGAATGATCGCCGGTTTTTACCCATATCTGCCTCGGATGGAATAATAACTCCTCCGTTTCCACATGAACCGAAGCAGCTTCCTTTAACAACTCCAATTCTTCTTCGGTCAAATCCGCTAAAAGCTCCGCCGGAAAGCCCAGGCTGCAAAGCCTTTGCCCGATTTTCTCCCCGTCTGATGACTCCGCCTGCAACTGCTTTAGCCTTTCTGCCCTTTCCGAATCCGTCCGCTCCCCCTGCATAGCAGGATGAGAATACCATACGCAGCAGCCTAAAACAGCGGCCAACAGGACAGCAAAATAGCAGGCGGATAACGGACGGCTTCCTATCCGGACAGGCACAGGCTCCAGCCGATATCCGGCATCCCCAAGGCTTCCGCCGAGCAAATAAAGCTGCCGGAGAATCGCCAAAAATGCCGCTACGATCAGCAGCGCTGTCAGCCATCTCTGGAATATCGGAAACAGAAATAAGAGTAGAAAAACCGAATGCCATACCATCATCCAAAGAACGGGATCGCGCCTTTCCTCTGGTTCCTGTTCCCCCCCGAACCGCTCTGCCTTTTCGTACACGGCCTTTAGCCCCTGACGGAAGCAAAAGAAAAGAGAAAACCGCCAGCCAATTTCCCATATTGCCTGATAGCCCTGTATCGGAAAAACCGAGGCTGCCGATGGAGTGGCCAGCCAGATAAGCCAAACCGTATCAACAGACAGACTGAGTATAGAAATCCACCAGGAAGCAAAAAACCACTTATTTTCCTGGCGCAGACTCCTAAGTCCCAGATACAAAAACAGATGTCCTAACGCCGGCAGGAGAAAACCAAGCTTCCAGAATTCAAGCCGAATCGTCAGCAGAAGAATTCCCCATACCAGAAAGCTAACCGGCCTTTTCCATGGATTGATGTCCGCCGGGAGCGACTCCTCCAGACAGGCTTCTAAAGCTCCACTGTTCCAGGACTGTTCCCTCCTGGTTTCTCCTGACTTTTCTTGTTGGATCTCCCTTTTTTTCTCCTCTGGATTCTGATGTTCTCTCTCCGTCTCTCTTCTCTTTCCGTTTCCATTCTCTTCCCTGTTCTCTTCTATACGTTTTTTCATAGCTTCCCTCCGTTCCACTGGCGAATCCTTTTTTGCAGCTTCCTTCGGATGCGGTAAAGCTTTCCCTCGACCGCCCGCTCCGTCATTCCAAGCTCTGCTCCGATCTGACGTTCCGATTGCAGATAATAATAACGACGGTAAAACAAATTTCTCTCTCCCGGTTTTAACGAAGCCAGACAGTGCTTCCAGTATGCCATCCGTTCCTTCTGTAATACGATTTCCTCCGGGGAGGCTTCCTGTAAAGAGATAAGAGCCGCCGCCCTGTTTTCTCCTCCAAACACCTCCTCTAACTCGGCAAACGGAACCTCCGGCCTCCGGCTCCTGCTTTTGGCATAATCCAGCGCCAGATTCCTCGCTAAAACCGTCAGCCAGACCGACAGACTTCCTTTTTCCGGCTGGTAGCTGGCCGCCCGTTCCCAGATACGCAGATAAATATCGTTCATACATTCCTCCACGTCCTGCGGTACCTGTAAAATCCCCCGTACCACATAATGAAGCAGCCCTCCGTATTGCTGCTGCAACAGGGAAATGCCCCGTTCCTCCCTCGCGCAAAGCAGGCGTATCAACTCAGCCTCCTGCTCTTCTGTCCTGGTTTCTCTTTGTTTCATCCCATCTGCCTGCCTCCCTCCTTATACTCTTATCCTCTTTACTCTTTTCTTCCTATAATGGAGCAAATAAGTTTTATATTGGCTCAATCCTGGTCCTTCTCTTGTATTCTTGCCTTCTTATCCTTTAATACGACAAAACTTTCCCAATCCCACGGAATTTCCGAAAAACAGCCAAACAGATATCGTTTCCTGTCAATCCCTTCGGGAATTCCCAGCTCTTTATAAAACTTTTCACTCGTTCTGACACTTTGAATCCTGAATGTTATCCCCCTTGCAGGATACACGAAAAAAAGCTGCTATGGGAAAGAAGAAAGCTCTTTTTCCTTCCAGCATAACAGCTATTTTAAGTACGAATTACAACCCTCTAACAATATTTTGAAAATGCCCTGCAGCCTGTCTCTGTATCCATCTATCTGGCCGTGCTTTTCCGATAATGCTCCACCACCATCTGGATATTCCGGTAGCCCTGATATTCGTTGATTTCCGGGCAGAACAGGATATCCAGGCTGACCGCTGCCGTTCCGCCCCGTTCCAGCCCTGCCGCTGCTTCCTCGCCAAACTGTTCCGCTATGTACGCCAAAAATACATCCCCGTCCTCAAATAAAATTCCCTGATATTCCTTGCCAAAGCCAGCCGCATAGCGGGCATTTGCCGCATTCGTCCCAGTTTCCCGCAGCGCCAGCCGGACGACGTTCCGGTTTTTCCCCAGTACCCGCGCCGAACGGACGGCAACGTTCCGCAAGGCAAACAGCGGCTTTGGATTTCCTTTTCCAAATGGCGCCAAATCGTCAAATTCTGCCAGAAGCTCCTCCGTCACAAAAGAAAATGGCAGTACCTGATCAAAGGATACCTTAGGGAACAAATCCTCCCCGGAAAGCGTCGTCTGTTCATTGAGACGCCGCCGCAGACCCTCTACCAGCTCCGGCTCCTCTCCGGTCAGGGAAAATCCGGCGGCCAGAGGATGTCCTCCGAATTTAGAAAATAATTCCTTGCAGGCTGACAACTCGGCGAACATATTGTATTCCTCAATCGAACGCCCGGAGCCTTTGATATAAGGCTCTCCCTTCGTCAAAATCAGGGTAGGCCGGTAAAAGCGTTCCCGAATCCGTCCGGCGATAATCCCGGCAATGCTTTCGTGACAGTCTGGCAGATAACAGACCAGCACCCGATCCCCTTCTGTCAGCCGTTGTTCTGACTGCAGCACCGCCTCCTCCACTCCGTCAGCCGTCATGCTCTTTCGCTCTTCATTTAACGCCACCAGGCTTGCTGCCAGCAAATCCGCTTCACTCCGGTTGTCCGAAAGCAGCAGCCGCAGACCCTGCTTGGCCGACTCCAGTCTGCCGGAAGCATTGATACAAGGACCAATCACAAAGCCGCAATGATAAGAGGTCAGCTCCCGATCCTCCATCCCGGTTGCCGCCAGAAGCGCCTGCAGCCCGATATTCGACGTCTCCTGCAGCCTTCGCAGACCGCATTTGACCAAAATCCGGTTTTCCCCTAACAGCTCCATCACATCGCATACTGTCGCCAAGGCCACCATTTCCAGCAGCTCCTCGGCTTCCTCTGCCGGAATCCCCTGGCGCGTATACAACGCCCGTATCAATTGCCAGGCCACTCCCGCCCCGCAGAGATTTGGAAACGGATATGGACAATCCGAACGCTTGGGATTGACGATAGCATCTGCCGGAGGTAAAATTTCCCGGATGCCCTGTTTTGTCTCTTCAGGAACTTTTTCAAACGGAATATCATGGTGATCGGTGACAACAATAGTCAGTCCCAGTGCCTTTCCATGTGCAATCTGCTCGGCTGCTGCAATCCCGTTATCACAGGTCAAAATGGTATCTACTCCATCGGTTGCCGCCTGATCTAAAATCGAAACATTAAGCCCGTAGCCATCTAAAATCCGATCCGGGATTTCGTAGTCGATCCGGCTCCTCTGGTTTGACGGTATCCTCTCCTTCAGCTCTCTTTGTACCCGCTTTAATCCACGCAGCAAAATATAAGTAGACATCACACCATCGACATCATAATCCCCTACAACCCGGATAGAACGGCCTTCCTGAAGCTTTTCGGATAAAATCGCAACCGCCTGCTCCATATCCTTCATTTTCATCGGATCGGCAATCCGACCAAGCTCCGGCCTGACGTACTGCCAGAACTGCTCCATATTGCAAATGCCCCGGTTGACGATAACCCGCGCCGTCACCTCGCTGATGCCTGCTTCCTTAGCTAAAACGGCAAAATCCGCCTGCCGGTTTTTCTGAAACCACTTTTCCTTCATCTTTTTTCTCCTGTAGCTGTCTGCTGCCTGATTTTCCTACTTCTGGCTGTCATCGGTTTAGCCTGCTGACATTCCATTGTTTCCCATATTCTCTAATAATAAAAGTTCAATTCTTTGCACTTCCATTCCTCCCCCAGAACACAATACGTTTCTGCGGTATCCAGAACGGCATCCTGAAAGCCAACTGCTTTATAACAGTAATACGCAGAAAGATTATTCTCAAAAACACCCAAAGATACTTTTTTGGCTCCATATAATTCCAATGCAAATTTCAGACCTAACCGAAGCATCGCTTTCCCATAGCCCTTTCCTCTTTTATGAGGATTTACAATAACAAATCCAAAGCGTAACTCGTCCCATGATTCATTTGGGTTCCTTAGGGTAAAAAAGCCAACGATCCCTGTTTCATCAAATGCAGTAAACGGCATGAGCGATTCTACAAAACAAAATTCCTTTGGTGTGATAGGATACTTGCCGAGTATTCCTGCTGTCCATTGATAAAATGCTTTTTCATCCTGGCACCACGATACTATCGTCTCTGCATCCGAAGCTTTATAAGGCCTTATTCTAATCATAGATTTTTCCTCTCAAATCCCAGTTTATGGCTCTGATTATAGCATAGCCAATTTTCAGTTTCAACCTCTTCCCCTTCTCTTTTTTACCAGATATCCGATCCCTGCTGCCGCCATCAGGCAAAACACTCCCAGGAAAATCTTTTCTTTTCCTCCTGTTTGATTTTACTATATTTCTCCCATAAACTCCATTCCATTTCCGACAACTATTATAAAATTTGTCTAAACCATTTTTTTATTTTCCTTTAACAAAAATAAATTTTTGATAAACCATCCAAAAATTATATACTTTTTTGATGCTTTATAGTATGTTTTTATCAATAAATTACATCGTTTTTTCCCAGAAAGGAGTTTTTTATGAAGAAACTTTTTACAAAAATACTTCTGGTCGGCTTTGCCGTCGCGCTTCCGTTTTTGGTCTGCTGGTTTGCAGAGCATTCCTCCAAAATCCGTGTCACTCCAGACGGTATCCGTATCCCCGCCTGGGAAATACTTCCAGAAGAAGCTGTCGATTCTTCCTATCCTTCCTATTTTTATTACAACCAACCCTGTCTCCGTTACGAAGGCCGTTTTTACTGGCCTTACAATAGATCCTTCCGCTATTCCGATCTGAAGCTGGCGGATCCCGTCATTCCTGTTACATGCCAGGAGGATTCCTATTCCGCTTACGCGATCCAGGGCATCGATCCTGCGGTCATGCTGTGTATCAAAAACGAATCTGACTCCCTTTTTATTCATAACAATGACCTGACTCTCCGTACTGGCGCGGATCTGTTTGAAAAACGGATTCCTTTGCTTGGACGATATACCGATGCCTATTTTTCCTACAAGCCTCCTTTAGAGACAGAAGATTCCTACCGCTATTACGACATATGGAACTATCAAACCTTTTTTATCCGAAAGGAATATCATCCGCTTTTGGATCGCTTCCTGGAAACCTTAAACAATGCACCCGCTCTGCGTATAGAGGATACCCCGCTCTGGCAGCGTTTCCAATCTGGCAGCAGAACGTCCTGTCCTCTTTATCTCAAGCTGGATAACGGCGTTGTTGTGATTTCTCTATCTTTATGAAGGCGGCTATGTCTGTGCAGAAAACTTTTGGAGTGTTTGTTTTTCACTAGAACCGGAAGATTTTTCCGCTCTCCTTTCCTTACTGACCGACCGGAGTGCCTATCTTCCTGTAGAATCCATTTATGAAGAAGTCCCGGCCTGTCTGGACTATGCCACCTGCCGCCTTCATAAGTCCTTTGGCCATTTTCTTCCTTCTAGCCCGCCTGCCTCCCTCGATACTTCGGAAGCGATCTGATCTCCTCTCCTCACTATACGCTGACGATTTCTGATGCAAAAGACTCCAACTATATCCACTGGGGTTATCTTGGCACACCACCTTTGCTTTCCCCGGAAACACTCTCCCCAGAAGCAATCGCCGCTTTTAAAGAGGCTGATTCGGAAACCGACTGGCCAGGCTCTCCTTTCGGTTCCTCCTTCCAAAACAGTGAAAATCGGATCTGGTTTGGTGTCTGTGTCCGCGGAAGGCTCTATACGCTAAGCGGCTCCGGCCTGGATGTCAAAACAGCGTATGAGATTATAAAGGCTGTCCTATAATATAAAAAACAGGCAGGTTCGGCCTCCCTTACGCCTGAACCTGCCTGTCCTTTTTCTTTTATAGTAACCGCTGTTTCCGTTCTGAAGCATTTCATTCTGGAACATTTCGTTATAGAACATTTAGTTGTTGATCAGCTTGTCCTCTTCGTTATTCCAGCTATACAGCTTACGGATCTCCTTACCGATTTCCTCTGCCGGATGCTCGCTGGCTAACTTTCTCATTGCCTTAAAATGAACCTGCTTGCCGGCCGGAGACATATCGAGAAGGAATTCCTTCGCGAAGGTTCCGTCCTGAATGTCGGAAAGAATCTTCTTCATTGTCTTTTTGGTTTCTTCGGTGATTAACTTCGGTCCGGTTACATAATCGCCGTACTCTGCCGTATTGGAAATCGAATAGCGCATTCCTGCAAAGCCGGACTGATAAATTAGATCGACGATCAGCTTCATCTCATGGATACACTCAAAATAAGCGTTTCTCGGATCGTACCCTGCCTCTACCAGAGTTTCAAAGCCCGCCTGCATCAAGGCACAGACACCGCCGCACAATACGGCCTGTTCGCCGAACAAATCCGTTTCGGTCTCGGTACGGAAGGTGGTTTCTAACACACCGGCCCTTGCCCCGCCGATTCCCAGTGCATACGCCAGCGCCAGCTCCTGTGCCTTTCCGGTCGCATCCTGCTCTACGGCGATCAGACAAGGAACGCCCTTGCCCTCCTGGTATTCGCTCCGCACGGTATGTCCCGGCCCCTTTGGCGC
Organism: uncultured Lachnospiraceae bacterium; assembly: GCA_949155905.1. Classification (GTDB taxonomy): domain Bacteria; phylum Bacillota; class Clostridia; order Lachnospirales; family Lachnospiraceae; genus MGBC131033. The sequence continues at coordinate 19,254 of CASCWU010000032.1, read as the reverse complement.
AATCATCGTCACGTCTACGTTCTTCGGCGGTACGATACAGCCAAAGTGAATGTTAAATCCATGGGCGAACATCAGCATATTGCCCTCTTCCAGATTCGGCTCGATATCGTTTTTATACAGATCGGCCTGCTTTTCATCGTTGATCAGAATCATGATGATATCCGCCTGCTTGGCTGCCTCTGCTGCTGTAAATACCTCAAACCCCTGCTTGACTGCCTTGTCCCAGGACTTGCTTCCCTCGTAAAGTCCGATGATAACCTTGCAGCCGGAATCCTTTAAATTCAGCGCATGGGCATGTCCCTGGCTTCCATAGCCGATAATCGCAATCGTCTTGCCTTCCAGTAAGGACAGGTTACAATCTTCCTGATAATAAATCTTTGCCATAATAATTATCCTCCCGCTTCTTTTTTCATAAAAAACTAACGCTTTTTTATCGTTTATAGTTGAAGCCCTTTCCGGGATTTGGCTGTTTCACGGCTTCTTCTTTCCCAAAAAGGGACTTGCTATCGTCTCTCTAATCCTCGATCAATTCGCCCATATCACAGGCGCCCCGCGGCAGTCCTGTCACACCGGTTCGTACCATTTCACGGATTTTGACGCCCTCTAACAGATGAATAAAGGCATCAATCTTCGCCTGATTTCCGGTCAGCTCAATCATAAGAGAATCCTTGGAAATATCCACAATCCTGGCACGGAAAATATCAGAGGTCGCAATGATCGCCTGCCGCTCCTTCTCTCCGGCCTCGACCTTTATCAGCACCAGCTCCCGGCAAACCGAATCATCGCTCGTCAGCGTCCGGATCTCCCGGACATCCTCTAGCTTCGCTAGCTGCTTCGTAATCTGTTCTAAAATCTGCTTGTCTCCATTGGCGACTACCGTCATTCTGGAATAAGCAGGGTCTTCTGTCGCTGCTACCGTCAGGCTGTCAATGTTGTAGCCTCTTCGGCTAAACAGCCCCGCTATTCGGCTCAGCACACCAAATGTATTATCGACATAAAGGGATAATACCAGCTTTTTCATAACTTCCACCACTTCCCTTATCCTAACCTTTCTCCCCGCTCCCATAACCAGAACGGCGTTTCCTCGCTCATATGCCCTTCATTTTAGCAATTCACCGTGCTAATGTCAAGCAATATCTTGTTTTTAGATGAAAATTGCCACTCTGAACCTGGTTATACCTCCTGTTTTAAAAGCCTGAGTTCCCTTACAGCAGCAAAAACAACGCCGCATTCCGTATCAGCCCGCTTTTCCAGAAGCGATACCGAAAAAAAAGCACTCTTTTTCTGACAAAGCCTGCTCTCCCCATGGCACCAAACGCACGCAGCAGCTCCCGCTCCCTCTCTCCTGCCTCCTGGCCATACCATTTGTAAAAGTCCTCGCCCTGTCTGATATCCTCCCGGATCGTCCGGCGCAGCCGCCCGATTCCTGCCAGACGGCTTTTCACATAAGAGGCAAAGCCAACGCCTCCGACCACATTTCCGCTATGCTGCCGATAAGACATCGTCGCCCGATCCAGACAGCCAATTTTTCCAAAGCACGCGGCCACCAGGCCAAACCACCAGTCGTGCATTTTCAGCCCGTCTGGAAATCCCTTTTTAGAAAACGCCCGCTCCACCAACGCCCGGTTCATCATCTGCGTACAGCCTGGCATTGTATTTTCCATCAAAAGATGGGCTAATACCCGCTCTGGCCTCGCTTCCTCTGCAATCCTTCGGTAATGAGACGCCCTCTGAAACGAAGGAGCCATCACCCTCCCCTCTTCATCTGCGAGCCTGGAATCTGTATAGATAAGAAGAGGTGTCTGCTTTCCTTCCGTTTGCTCCATCTGCCGGATTTTCTGCAAGGAACACTCGATTTTATCCGTATCCCAAATATCATCCTGATCACAGAACATATAATAATCCGCTGGCTCACTCTCCCATACCTGACGAAGCCCAAGGAAAAAGTTACGGGCGCTTCGTAGATTTTTCGGATTCCCCCGAACCTCTATCCGATCTGGATATGTCTGTTCATATTTTTTGGCGATCTCTACGGTTTTGTCTGTCGAGCCATCGTCAAACAGGTAAAGCCTCCAGTCTTGGCAGGTATTTTGGAACAGAGAATCGAGCTGCTCCGGCAAATACGCTTCTCCATTATAGGCTGCCATAATGATTGCAATCATTTCCCATCCCCCTGTCCTTTCATGACCTCTTACTCAAAGTATCCCGGTGAGGCCGAGCATTTTTTCACCAGTCCATGCGGCAGCTTATCATAACGCTTCCCTGCCTGATAGCCAAGCAGCTTTGCCGCACTTTGTATTACCAGCTCTGGAAGCAAATATGCTTTTTTGTTTTGCAGCAAATACAAAGCAGTTTTCTTTACCATTTTTATCCCTTCCGACTCGGAGGATACTCTCCCAAACACCTCCCGGTACTGTCTATGGGATACTCCCAGGTCAAAATTTCGCTGAAATTGCTGCTTACAGGTATAGCGGTGGGAATGCCATACCTTGGCCTCTGCCTGATAAGCCACCCCATATCCTAAGCGGATAAGCTTCTCTGCCATCAGCATGTCCTCATTAAAAATCGTATGCGGCACAAAGCCTCCTGCCTCCACATACGCGCTCTTTCGGTAAGCCGCGCAGACATCCGAGCAAAACCATGTCTTAATACCAAGCTCTGCTTCATCCTGCTTTCGTTTGATCCGGCTTTCCTCTGGATAATTAAACTGTCTAGTATATCGTTCAATCACACCAGCCTCTTCTCCTGCGAGCTGTCTGGCATAGGCGGCTCCTACGGTCGCATCCTCAAAGGCGGCCAGCAGATGCTCCAATAGCTGCCGATCCGCCGGAAGAGCATCCTGTGTCATACAGACAAAAAATTCTGTTTCTGACCGATCCGCCATCCGCCTCCTTGTACCGCCGTGATCAAACTCTCTTTTTCCGATGTGCAGTACCTTTACTCGCGCTGTTTCCAGCTTAGGCGGTAAGGGACGCCAGAAACGTTCCTCTGTATTGACCAGCAAAATGTGCCTTGGCTGGCAGGTCTGCCTGGCCAACCGTTCTAATAACAGCTCCAGCCGCTCATCCGGCTTATAGGTCGGGATAATGATATCAAACTCCATGTTCTCTGCCTCCCTGCTTTGATCCATTTCTTTATCAGCTTTCCTTATTTTACCCGAAAAAGCTCTCTTATGCAAGACAGGATCCTCTTCCAACCAAAAAAAACGGAATTTCTTTGTCATTTTTTCTGGCAAAAGGAACCGCTTTATGGTAAACTGAAGCATAGCCTGACAGATGACAGCTTTTTAAGGAGTCTGTCTGCTGCTGTCAGCATACCAGAGACATTTTCACATATGGTTAGGAGGTTTTTTATGGCAACTCATGTATTTGAAACCACCCCAGAGCGGGATTATTATTTGTTGGAAAACCAGGATGGAAAAACCACAGAGGTGACGGAGCTAGATCTGGAAGAATACTTAGAAGAATTATTTGACGATCCAGATCAGTTCGTTACGTTAACACCGCCGAAGGCGCAAAACGGCATCCGTTTTATCCAGGCCTGTATCCATGAAAAGGAAGAAGGCGACAACAAGATCGAAGTAGAATTAGGAATGGAGGAGCCGGATGGCATCCATCTGATTTATAAGATGTGTTCCGAAGAGGAATGTACGCGGATTTTTTATGATTTTTATGACGACCTGTTTCAGCCGGTATTAGAAGAGTACCAGTCGGTCGAATTTTAAGCGCAGCAATACAAAGGAGTCTTTCTTATGGAAAAAACAAATTTTCATACACATACGAGCTACTGCCGCCATGCCTTAGGAAGTGCAGCGGATTATGCCGCTTCTGCCGCCTCGGCGGGTCTTTCCGAACTGGGCTTTTCTGATCACGGCCCGTTCCCAAACCACGATTTCGGTCTGCGGATGCTGGCAGAGGAGCTTCCTGCCTATGTCGCAGAAGTCAAACAGCTCCAAAAGCAATACCAAAACAAAATGCCTGTCCGGATTGGGCTGGAAATCGAATACCTTTCGTTTCAGGAGGACTGGTATCCCCGGTTATTTCAGGAGTATTCCATCGACTACCTCGTGCTGGGCGAGCATTTTTTAGAAGCATCCGACCATGAGCTGCTCAATATCTATGCCGCTACCTCCACAAAGGATTACCTCCTGTATGCTGCTGCCCTGGAAAAAGGGATGCACAGCGGCTTTTTCGCCTTTGTAGCCCACCCAGATCTGATGTTTTTTAATAACTTCGCCTGGGACGACAACTGTGAAAAAGCCTGTGATATCATCCTCTCCGCGGCCAAGGAGCTGGATATGATCTTAGAATACAATGCCAACGGCTATCGCAGAGGACGGCAGGAATTTTGTGACGGCGCTCGTTATTCCTATCCGCACCGCCGCTTCTGGAAAAAAGCAGCCGAAGCTGGGATCCGCACGATCATCAACTCCGACTGCCACGATCCGGCACAAGTCTGGGACTGGGCCATGGATCAGGCGCATGAGGAAGCTGCCGCGCTTGGCCTGACTGTCGTAACGACCTTTTAACTGCCGTAAAACCTTGTTCTGCTTTAGAAGTTTATCTGTTTTACAGGGAACGCCATAATTTTTCCCTATGGCGTTCCCTGCACCGATTTTTGCTGCGTGCAAACGATCCTGGTTTCTTTTAGGAAGCGTTCTCCGCCATTACACCTACCAATTTATGCGGGACATATGGCTCCTCCAAATATCTGGCTTCCTCCTCGGAAAACTCGATCTCTACCGCCCTGGCTGCTCCTTCTATATGGGAAAGCTTAGTCGCTCCCACAACCGGGGACGTTACCTTTTTCAAAAGCCAGGCCAGAGAAATCTCGGTCATGCTTACCTGATGTCTGTCAGCCAGCTCTGCCACACGGAAAATAATTTCGGCATCCTGGTCAGCCGTCACGTCGTATTTCGACCTGGCATAGCTGTCCTCCTGAAGCCGTTTGGAGGTTTCCCCCGGACGCTTGGAAAGCCGGCCGCCTGCCAGTGCGCTGTAAGGCGTCATCGCAATGTTCTCCTCCTGGCACAGCCTGGCCATCTCCCTTTCCTCCTCCCGGAAAATCAGGTTATAATGCCCCTGAACAGATACAAACTTCGCAAAGCCCTCCCGTTCCGCCAAAGCGTTTGCCTTGGCTAACTGATAGGCATAGCAGTTAGAAATCCCGATATAACGAGCCTTTCCGGCCTGCACCATCCGGTTTAACCCTTCCATCAAATCATAAAGTGGAGTCTGATAATCCCACATATGGCAAATATACAAATCCACATAGTCAAAGCCCAGATTCATTAAGCTCTTTTCTAACATCCGCTCAATATGCTGCTGCCCACTGACGCCTGCCGCGATTTCCTCCTGCGTCCTTGGTAAAAATTTAGTCGCTACCACTACCTCGTCCCGTCTGGCAAAGTCCCGCAGCGCCCGTCCTAAGTACTGCTCGCTTGTCCCGCCCTGATAGGCAATCGCCGTATCAAAAAAGTTGACGCCAAGCTCCAGACCCTTCTTGATAATCTCCCTCGAATGCTCCTCATCCAACGTCCAGGAATGCTGGCCGCTCCCCGCATCTCCAAAGCCCATACAGCCCATACAGATACGGGATACCTTTAAATCGGAATTTCCCAATGCTGTATACTTCATTTCCAATCCCTCCACTTCTGATTCTTTGCTCCTTTTTCAAGTGATATCTTTATGATAACAGAAGAGGTTCCTAACCGTCTAATACTTATTTTACATGTTCAGACAAAGCTAAAAAGCATTTTTCACATATTGGATAAACCTCCCAACTGCTTCCGGCAGAAGCTGGTTCTTTTTCCAGACCAAAACAATCCCCGTCTCCAGAACCGGCGATAACGGGATAAACTGCAAATCGGTATAGGTTACTCCTGCATGTTCCACACAGATCGCCGCCCCTGCACCGCTTCTGACTAAAGCCGCCGCATTGGTTATCAAGTTATAGGTAATGGGTACTGAAAGCTGCTCATATACCTCGCCAAACCAGCTAGCCAGCTCGTTTTTCACCAGCTCCCGCCTCCCTAACAGCAGTGGTATTTCTGCCAGATCCTTCGGGGTGACAGCCTCTTTTCCAGCCAGCTTGGAATCCTTCCTGGCCAAAACGCCCCACCGCTCCTGGAAAGGCAGCCGCAAAAACTCATATTTCCGTACCTCTACCGGATCTACCAGAAAGCCGATATCCAACAGGCCATGCTCGAGCTTCTCCTGGATATCGTCGGCTACTGCGCTGTAAACCTCGAACTGGACGAGCGGATGCTTAGCTTGGAACGATACGATACAATCCGCCAGAAACGCCATGCTCTTCATCTCCCCGCAGCCAATCGCAATCTCTCCCGAGATAACCTCCCCCTGATGCGAAAGCTCCTGAACTGTTTTATCCGACAAAGCAATTAACTCCTGCGCCCGCCGTTTTAACAATAGGCCGTCCTCCGTCAAGCTGATATGATACTTTCCTCTGTGAAACAGGATGACACCAAGTTCTTCCTCTAACTGGATCAACTGACGGGAAAGCGTCGGCTGGGTGATATGCAGCAGCCTAGCCGCCCTGGTGATATTTTCCTCTCTGGCAACGGTTAAAAAATAACGTAATACTCGAAGTTCCATTTGTTTTTTCCTTTCAAAAACACGTTCTTCTGTTTTTTATTATACCTTTCCCTGTTTGATTTGCCAATCCCCTTCTCTATCTGAATTACAAAAATCTAATAAAACTTTTGCCGTTCACCATACGGAACCTCCCATCAAATATGGATGTCTCCCGCCCTGGTTTCTTTCCATTACAAAAGCCGCGTACCGTCTCTCTGACGGCACACGGCCTTTTCCGTTTTTATCAATCCAGCTCGATTGCTCCGGTATAGAGCGCATAATATCTTCCCTGCTGTGCTAACAGCTCCTCATGGGTGCCTCGTTCGATGATCTCCCCATGCTCCAGCACCATAATCGCATTGGCATTACGAACGGTGGAAAGACGGTGCGCAATGACAAACGTCGTCCGGTTCTTCATCAGCCGTTCCATTCCATGCTCAATGTGCCGCTCTGTCCTTGTATCGACGGAGCTGGTTGCCTCGTCTAATACGAGAATCGGCGCTTTGGAAATCGCTGCTCTGGCAATGTTTAACAGCTGTCTTTGCCCCTGGGAAAGATTTGCCCCGTCTCCGGTCAGCATCGTATTGTAGCCATCGGACAGACGCATGATAAAGGAATGGGCGCTGGCGGTTTTGGCCGCCTCAATCACTTCCTCGTCTGTTGCATCGAGCCTGCCGTAGCGGATATTTTCCATCACCGTACCAGTGAACAAATGCGTATCCTGCAATACCATGGCAATGTTGCTCCGCAGGCTGTCCTTCGTATAATCCTGGATATTCCGTCCGTCGATGCTGATTTCTCCCTCCTGGATATCATAGAATCGGTTTAACAGGTTCGTAATCGTCGTTTTTCCTGCACCGGTCGAACCGACGAAGGCGATCTTCTGTCCTGGCTTCGCATAGAGAGAAATATCCTTTAAAATCACCTTATCTGGATTGTAGCCAAAGGTTACATGGTTTAGCTCGACCTTGCCCTCGGCATCCTTCATGGCTACCGCCCCTGCCGGATCGGCTGCCTCCGGCGCCTCGTCCATAATGGCAAAGACACGCTCCGCACCAGCCAGCGCAGAGAAAATCGTGTTCATCTGCATGGAAATCTCATTGATTGGCCTGGAAAACTGTCTGGAAAAGTTCGCAAATACGGTCAATCCGCCGATGCTGAACCGTCCCAGAGCGCAGAGGACACCGCCGACCGTTGCGATAATCGCATAGGACACCTGCCCCATATTTCCCATAACCGGTCCCATCATACTGCCAAAAAACTGCGCCTTTAGCTGCTTTTGCTTCAAATCGTTGTTCAGATATTCAAATTCATCCACTGCCTGCTCCTCATGGCAGAATACCTTGACAACCTTCTGTCCTGTAACCGTTTCCTCAATATAGCCGTTGACGGCGCCCAGCGCCTGCTGCTGCTGACGGAAAAACTTCCGGCTCCGTTTGGCAATCGCACCGCCGACACCGATCAGCAGCGGAGCCATCACAACGACAATGATTGTCAGATAAATATTCGTATAAACCATCAGAGCCAGCGTACCAATAATATTAATCGCCCCGGCAAAGAGCTGCACCATCGTACTGTTTAACATTTCGCCGACCGCATCTACGTCGTTGGTAAAACGGCTCATCAGCTCTCCATGACTGTTTGTATCGTAAAACCGTACCGGAAGCTTCTGCACCTTCTCGTACAACTCGTCACGGATCTTCTGGATTGCCCGCTGGGACACGCCGATCATAATCCGCGACTGCAAATAAGAAGCGGCTACTGCTACCACATAAATCATGGCCATGACCGACAGTGCTGCTGCCAGCCCACCGATGCTGCCCCGGCTACCGTCCACCGGTGCAATGTACGTATCAATGATCGGACGCAGCATATACGAACCTGCTAACGACGCCATCGAATTTAATACGACAAAGAAAAAGACCAGTATAATCTTTCCGATATCCTCTGTAATATAGGACAACAACCGTCCTAACGACTTTTTCGCATCCTTCGGCTTACCGCCCATACCGCCCCTAGGGCCTCTGCCTCCCGGGCCGCCCGGCCCTCTCCTGCCGCCGCCTGGCAGCATCTGTGGCTGCATGTTCTGATATTTTTTTGCTATTTTTTCGGCTCTGGTCAGCTTTTTCTCTGCCGCTCCAGCTGCCTCCGGCCTGTTTATCTGCTTATTTTCCGCCATTACGCTGTCGCCTCCTTATCCATCTGGGAGTAGTAAATTTCCTGATATGCCTCACAGTCCTTTAACAGCTCGTCATGCGTTCCCTTGCCGACAATCTTGCCTTCATCCAGCACCAGAATCTGATCGGCGTCCATCACGGAGGAAATCCGCTGGGCAATGATGAGCTTTGTCGTATCCTTTAAGCTTCCCTTAAAGCTTTCCCGGATCCTGGCCTCGGTTGCGGTATCGACCGCGCTCGTGCTGTCATCTAAAATCAAAATCTTCGGCTTCTTTAACAAGGCTCTGGCAATACAAAGCCGCTGCTTCTGACCGCCAGAAACGTTGACGCCGCCCTGTCCTAACTCAGTCTGATAGCCGTCCGTAAAGCTCTGGATAAAATCGTGTGCCTGCGCCGCCTGCGCTGCTGCCTGTACCTCCTCCTCGGAAGCATCCTCGTCGCCCCACTCCAGGTTTTCTTCAATCGTTCCGGAAAAGAGGACATTTTTTTGCAGCACCATACCAACCCCGTTCCGCAGGTTATGTAAGGAATAATCCTTGACATTGATGCCATCTACCAGCACCTCCCCGGAATACGTATCGTACAGCCTCGGAATAAGCTGTACCAGGCTCGTCTTGCCGGAACCGGTAGAGCCGATAATCCCCACAATCTGCCCTGGCTTTGCCTTGAAGCTGATATTCTCTAAGACATATTCCGGCTTATTCCTATGATATTTAAACGAAACATCGCGAAACTCCAGTTCGCCCTGTTCCACCTGCTTTTCCTTCTGTGCCGCCTGATCGTCCGTCAAATCCACCTCGGCCAGCATGACCTCTTTGATACGCTTGGCGGAAGCAGCAGCACGGGAGCCCATTAAAATCACCATCGAAAGCATATTTAACGACATCAAAATCTGTACGATATAGGTCGTAAACGCAGTCAAATCTCCGACCGGCATCTTTCCGGCGATGATCTGGTTGCCGCCGAACCATACCACGGCCAGCGTCGTAATATTCATCATCAGCATCATCATCGGCATTGTCATAATCATAACCTTAAACGCATTGATACTGCTTTCCTTCAAATCCCGGTTTGCTTCAAAAAACCGCTTTTTCTCTACGTCGCCCCGTACAAAGGACTTGATGACCCGGACATTGGTCAGGCTTTCCTGTACCGAAGAGTTCAGGGCGTCGATTTTTTGCTGCATCCGGCCAAACCGCGGGAATCCGGTTCGCAGGATAAAAAACTGCGCTACAGCCAGAATCGGAATCACGACTGCTACGATCACCGCCAGAGAAGCATTCATCTTCACTGCCATAATCAGACCGCCAATCAGCATACCAGGAGAACGAAGCAGCATGACCAGTCCCATCCTAAGTGTATTCTGTACCTGTGTAATGTCATTCGTCAGACGGGTGACAAGCGATCCGGTGCTGAACTGATCGATGTTGGCAAAGGAATACTCCTGTACCTTCCGGAACGTATCCTTTCTTAAATCCGCCGCAAAATAGATAGCGGCCTTTGAATTGAAGTAGCTGCCTCCGAGACCGCCGACCATCATCGTCAGCGTAAAGACTACCATGCCAATCCCGATTCCAATGATATAGCCGGTATTTCCGTTCGGCACGCCGTTGTTGATCAACAGCGAAAACAGATACGGCAGGACTACCTCGCCTACTACCTCGGCCATCATTAAAATCGGCCCGATAATAAAATATTTCAAATGTGGTTTTACGTATTTCCAGTAAAATTTCATAGGTTCTACCTACCCCTCTCTTTTTTTCTTTTCTTTTTTCGTGTTTGCTGCCAAATGCTGCAGGACATTCTTCTGTCTGTCAGACCTGCTCCTTTTTAGCATCCATCTCAGATCCGTCTGCCTTCTTAGGTACACTGTAGTCAATCTCCGACATTTCCTCTAAACGCCTATAATACCGCTCCATAAAGCCGGTAAATTGCTTTAGCTCTTCTTCTGTAAAGCCCTGCACCGTATCCCGGTCAATCCGCTCCATAATTTCAAAGCCCTGGCACATCATTTCTTTTCCGCGCTCCGTCACCTTGATCTTATTGAACCGGTTGTCCTCATCGTCCATGATTTTCTCTACATAACCGCTCTTTTCCATCTTTTTTAATGTAACGGCAATCGTGGCCGTCGATACCTCCATCACGCTGGCGATCTCCTTTTGGGACATCATCGGCTTATGGTCGAGCAGGGTCAGAATCCGATGCTGCGAGGCATAGACCTCCGCCTTTACCATGTTTTTATCCACAATCCGCTTATGGAGATGGTCGCAGCGTCGGAAATAGTGATTGAGCTGTTCTCCTGGCGTCAATTTGTCAAACCAATCCTTCCAGCGCATAACTCCTCCTTTCGTCCTCTTCTGTCCGGTTTCGGAGACTTCGTTTTCCTCTCCGTCTCCTGGCCGTTTCATTCCCGACAATTAGCCTCTTGATAATTAACCAATTGACAGTTAGCCCTTGTACTATTAGTCCTTTAATAATTAGCTAGCTAACTTCCGAGATTTAGTATAACACAGGAATTTTTAAATTGCAAGCAAAAATTTCAAATTTTCTTGACTTCTTTTTTTCTTTCTGTTATAGTAGCCTTCGTAGTACATACAACATCATAAGACGCTAGGGGCGCCTGTAGGCTGAGAGGCAGCAAAAGCTGCCGACCCTTATTACTTGATCCGGTTAGTACCGGCGTAAGGAAGCATGGTTACAACGCCCCTCTTTGCGCAGACAAGGAGGTTTTTTTATGTTTCTAGGTGTCTTATCTTTCTTTGCCCTCCCGGCAGACGACGGCTACGGCGGTGTTATCTATAGCCTAACTCCCGCCGGATATGCTGCCATCATCCTCGTGATGCTCGTTTTGCTTGCCCTTCCCGCGGCGCTGTTTGCCAGACGCTCCCGCGGCATCCGCTTTGAAACGAAGCAACTCGTTTTTTGCTCGGCCGCTATCGCGCTTTCTGTTGTCACATCCTTTATCAAGCTGTATACCTTTCCCTTCGGCGGCTCCGTCACCTTATGCAGTATGCTGTTTGTCTGCCTGATCGGATATTGGTACGGGCCAAAAATCGGTCTTGCGACCGGATTCGCCTATGGGCTGCTCCAGCTTGTCACCGGCCCCTATATCGTGTTTCCGTTACAGGTTTTAGTGGATTATCCACTGGCCTTCGGAGCCTTGGGGTTATCCGGCTTTTTCTGGAAATCCAGACAGGGCTTGCTCAAAGGATATCTTGTCGGCGTATTCGGACGCTACCTGTTTGCTGTCCTCTCCGGCTGGCTCTTTTTCGGCACCTATGCCTGGGAGGGGTGGGCTCCGCTTCCCTATTCTCTGGCCTACAACGCCGCCTATATTGTCCCGGAAGCCGTTATCACCTTAGTGATTCTCTCTCTCCCTCCGGTCAAAAAAGCGATGGAACTGGTAAAGCAGCAGGTATAACAGACCAAAAGAACAGGTGGAAAAAACTCCACCTGTTCTCTTTATCTCTCAATTTGTTCCAATCCGAATTTTTACGCAAAGGTTAGTCATTTCCTGTCCCATACCGTATCGTCTTATATGCCGTCACACCCATGTCTGCCAGGGCAATCAGACATAACATAACCAAAATGACGAACGATGCCTTTCTTCCGTCCCAGTCTAGGAAGGCGTGCCAGAAGCGTTCCGATACTCCTTCTAGCTGAACGGAAAGCTCACTTGTAAAGTTTGGATTCCAAAACGGGAGTACCAGCAGCAATAAGGCTCCCAGCACAATCTGCAGGACATTGCTGACGATGTTGCTAATCAAAACAAATCGGTTATATACCCCTGCTACCAGCTTTACAATCTCGTCTGCTAAGCCAATCCACAGACTCGCCAGGAAAAACGGAAGAATCAACGACCATTTGTCTAAATTAAAAAACGGAATGATAACCAGATCTTCCTCTATGTTCAGAAAAACAGAAAACAGCTTAGGAGCAAAGATCAGCAATACGCTGAACAAAACAATAAATACAATCCCCACTATCGTATCGCCCCGGTTTATTACTGCTCTTTTATCCGGCAGAGGAGAAAGCGCCTCCGGCGTCCATGCCGTCCCCATAGCGTTCTTGGCATCTCTGCCTATGGTATCCCTACCTATCGTATTTTTACTTATAACATCTGCTCCCGGCAGTTCCCCTAACCGGATCTTCTTCCGCTCTAACAGAAGAAAAATCAACGTCACGCTCCCAATCGCACCAAGCCCGGAAATCATCACATTCGCAATCACGCTCCCCAGCCCATTGGAACAGGAACGGACTATCGCCCGTATCCAGTCTCCTGTCGTCTGTAATGCCGCTCCTCCAAAGCCCTCATAAAATGCCTCGCCGAACCCAAACAATGCTACCGGAATCAGGGAACAAAACAAAACGACCTTAAGCAGCCAAAAATACGTATCATAATATTCCGGCCCAATCAAATATCCTTCCTCTCCCCGGTACTGCTTTGCAAATACGGCCGGATCCCCCAGCTCCTGCAGCACTTCTGTCATATCCCCGGACTGCTCCCACATATCCTCTATCAGTTCCCGTAGTTCTAAGCCAATCTCCTCTCGCTGGCTCTTTGGCAGGTGGCGCACCACCTGATAAATATAACGCTCCATCCAATCTCTGTCCTGCTCTGTCATTGCTACCCTTCCTTTCTATGTCCTTCCAGTTTGACTTCTCCTACTCGGTCTCTCCCAATAGCTGCTCTATCCCGGCTGCCATCACTCTCCATTGCTCCTTTAACTCCGAAAAGATCCGATCCCCCTCTATCGTCCTCTTATAATATTTCCTCGGCTTTGTGCCGCCGGTCTCCCAGCTGCTTTCTAACAACCCCTGCTTCTCCAGCCGCCGCAGCAGAGGATACAGCGTATTCGGGTCAATGCTTACCCCCTGCTCCGCAAGGCTCTGCACCAGAGCATAGCCATATTTGGCCTCTCCCATCTGGCTCAGCACGGAAAGCACCAGTACCCCGCGGCGCAGCTCCAACAGTAGTCCTTCCAGCAGGTCACGTTCCTCGCCCATGCTTTCTTCCTCCTTACTGTTTCTGTTTTATTATTGTTGAATTCATTATACTGTATGCTACACACTATTGTCAATAATAAATTATAAAAAATAAAGCAGCAGCAAAACAATGGTTCTGATTTTGCTGCTGCTCTATCTATACTCCTATCTATGAAATCTGCCCGGATACTCTATTTTATTCCATCTGTCCGGCCCATTTCAGTACTCCCTGTTATCCGATCTGTCTGGTTCGTTTTGATACTCCGTTAGCGGCGATAATAAACAACAGGGCAAAGCCCAAAAGAATTCCCATATTTCCAAGCACAGGCCGTAAGGCCTCCGGGCTTACGTTTTCCATCCTTTTGAGATATTCGTTCGTCTGAATATACCAATACGACGGAAGAATATGCGCTATCCACAGCACGGATTTCGGCAGCATCTGAACCGGAACGAAGGCACCGCACAAAAAGCTCGAACCAAGCGCTACTACATTGACAATTCCGTTGACCGCATTTTTGTTTTTTACCAATGTACCGAACAAAAAGGCCATCGTCAGCGCACAAAGAAGAAAGGCAAAGGAATTTGCCAGATACCATACTCCCTGATCGCTCAAAAGAACCTCTCCGACCAGCACTAGGCTTAAAAGAACATAAATCATCCATAAGCCAACCGCAAAGAGTCCGTTAGAAAGCAATAAAATCCGGTTAAAGGTTCGGTAATTCATACTGCTGACCATCGTCCGTTTTCGGATTTTTTCCTCCCGGAAGCTCGCCAGTACCAGACATATCACATAGATACAGCCCGCCAGCAGACTATAATTTAAAAAGTTATAAAAGAAGGCGGCTTTGGATAGTCCTCCTGTATCCAAATGGGAAGCTACCTCTACCGATACCTGCCCGGATAATGTCTCTGCAACCCTGTTTGCCAGCTCTTTCCCATTCTCTGCATAGGCTCCATACACCCTTGCTACCCGTAAATAACGGGAAAGCAGCATTTCTGCATAGGACGCCTCCTGGTCCCCGGTGCTGCGAACCTCAACTGCCGGTTTTTTATCCGTCTCTCCCCTCAGATAAGCGAAAAACTCCTCGCTGTAATGCCTTGGTATTGTGACAATATAGCTGATATCCCGGTAAAAAAGCGCATCGTTTATGGCATCCTCTCCTGTGATATCCGCTACCTCGCAATACTCCATCAGGTATGAAACCAGACCCGCAGAAAGCCCACAATCCTTTCCCTCTTCCTCTGCCGTATCCTGGTTCACCAGCAAAATATCCGGACGATCCGCCAAAAAACCGATGCTGCTCTGTTCTGTTTGCATCTGAAAGGCAGCAAAGCAGACCAAAATCACCGTATACAAAAGGACAATCGCCTTACACTGCCACAATACTCTTAAAAATGCTTTAAATACTGTCATATTTCTGCCTCCTTAACCCGAACATCGCTGCGGCAAGCAACAGACCTGCAAACACCAGCAGGCTTATGACATCAAACCAATAGCGTTCCAGCGTATCATAATAATACAGCGCATACAGTCCGTCCGTAATCATATTGGCAGGATTCAGCCGATTGACGAGCGGCAGGTGTTTGTCTATGATATATTTCATCGTAATCCCCATCATACCAGACAAAAAACAACCCAGCATCGTCACCGACAGCATGACACCGATTTTCGTATTTTCACTGGCCTTTATCAGCACTGCCGCAGCAATTCCCATGGCCAGGCCGGCCAGGCAGCCAACGAGCGTAATCAGGACAATCAGCGGCAGACGGTTTCCGTAGTCTACCTGCAACACAAAAACCGTATAGGCAAACAGCAGAGCAATCCCCAAAAGCTGTGCCACATAGCCTGCTAACGTACTGCCTAAAATCACCAAACGCTTTTTGGTCGGCCCTACCACCACACGCTTTCCCTTATGGCTCATATTGGCCAGGTTCTGGTTGACTACCGTCATCCCAAGCATTCCTCCATACAGACAGGTCATCGCAATCAACGTATAAAATTCCACCATCGTATAGCTTAGTCTTCCGTTAGAAGCATCCCGGATGCCCTCCTCCTGCTGTACCTGTCCTAATACCTCCTCAGAAAGCTTTTTTAAAGACTCTTCTGTTGGCATCACACCCTGGCTGATTTGATACTCTGCCACCTGCCCGATCATCTTTTCGGTCTGAGCAATTTCTGTAACGGCATATTGCAGCACCGTCTCCTCCATTCCGCTAGAAGCTACTACTACCTGTGCTTCTCCGTCTGACAGCTTGAAATATCCGGTAATCTCTTTTGCCGCCAGCAGTTCTTTTGCCTCGCCCTCTGTGGTATAGCGCGTAGAAAACAGTTGCTCCTCTGTATCCTCCTTACTCAAGCCTGCCATTGCCTCTTTCCACAAGGTACTCGCCGTAAATTCCTCATTTTCCACTACCGCGATGTCTATCACTGCCAGCCGCTCGCTGTTTTCAATATTGGAAAAGGCTAAAGAAAAGAAGGTTCCTAAAATAATCGGAAACGCATATGTCCAGAAAATCAACATCCGATCCCGAAACAAAACACGCAGGGCATAACAAAAATTGTGAAGTAACATTTAGTCCCGCAGCTCCTTTCCGGTCAAATCCAAAAATACATCATTTAAGGTCGGCCGCTCCGAATAGATTTTGCTGTAATAGATTTCCTTTGTCTTTAAATATTCGATTAATGTCAACAGGTTGTTTTTTCCCTTCTGATAATGTATAACCAGAGAGGTTCCGTCATAAGAGGCCTGATCGATCTGCCCTAGCTTCCGAATCTCCTCTAAATACTCCTCTCTAAGTCCTGTCACCTCTACTGTCACCTTTTCGTCTGCCTTTGCCAACTCCTTTAGCTCATCACACGTTCCGGTTGCCAAAACCTTTCCTTTGTCCAAAATGATCACCCGGTCGCAGATCAGCTCTACCTCTTCCATATAGTGGGTGGTATACACAATCGTTGCCCCTGCCTTTCGCAATGCTTTGATTCCGTCTAAGATATGGTTTCGGCTTTGTGGATCGACTGCTACCGTCGGTTCGTCAAGAAAGATCAGCTTTGGCTTATGAGCAATGCCGCAGGCAATGTTTAACCGCCGCAGCAATCCACCAGAAAGCTGCTTTGGACGGAATTTCTGATACTCCTCTAAACCCGCCAGAGCCACTGCCTCCTTGATATACTGCCCTCTTGTCTCCTTGTCTTTTATATAAAGGCCACAGAAATAGTCGATGTTTTCATAGACCGTCAGCTCGTCAAATACAGCTACATCCTGAAAAACAACACCGATTTTACGTTTGATCTCATAGGCGTCCGGCTTCATTTCCTGGCCGAACATCTCAATACTCCCGCCGCTAAACTGCAGCAATGACAGCATACAGTTTATCGTCGTAGACTTTCCGCTTCCGTTTGGCCCGAGCAGACCAAGAATTTCCCCTTCCTTGACTTCAAAGGATAAATCGTCTATTGCCTTTACCTGCTTATACTCCTTTGTCAAATGCTTGACTTCTATGATTGCTTCCATATTCTACTCCCTCTTGTTGTTTTCCTATGGTTTCTGTTTCTCGGCCACCTCCAAAAATCCCGCCAGCAATTCTCTCGTTGTGGAGGCCAGCAATTCCCGAATTTCCCGGTTGGTCAGGCGTACCGTATTGGTAGCTGCCAACGTGGCCAGACCATGGGTAAAAATCCAAACCTTTAAATGAAAGGCTCTTCCCTGCTCCTCGTTCAGCCCGGAAAAAAGCTGTCCCTGCTTTAGCACATCCTTTCCTGTCACATCCCCTTGAAGAAAATCCAAAGGAAGCTGTCCGCTTTCCTTCATAAAAAGAGCCTGGAAAAAGTTCGGGTAATCCTTGGCAAAGCGAATATAAGCCAGCCCCATCCCCAAATATGCCTTTTCCTCTCTGGCGCCCTTTTGTACATAAGAGGTATAGGTCTGATAAATCCGCCTGTATACCTCCCCTTTTAACTCTTCCATCGTGTCAAAGTTATGGTAAATCGGCTGCGTCGAGCAGTTCAGCTCCTTGGCAATTCTTCTGGCATTGAGCATCTCCAGCCCTTCCGTTTTGGCAAGCTCATAGGCGGTTTCCAGAATCGCCTCTTTTTGTATCCTTTTTGCCGGCGGCATCGGTATCTCCTTTCTAAAACAATCGTTATATAACATATGTTATTTTATCTCAAGCAAGAACGGTTGTCAATGAAATTTTACAAAACATAGCTGTTTCGTAGATTGTCTGAACAGGTAGGAAAAAACAAATATATTGAATGGTTGAAAAAAGTATGATTGAAAAAAATGTAATAGAATTATCTAAGAACGTATGATAAAATGTCTTTATGGAACGATTGGACTATCCTACAAGGAGGAAATTTTATGAAAAATTCTGATGCTGCCTTCAAAAGATGGCGGGGATTCGCTATTTCCTGACCGCTGTTCTGTCTGCTCTTTACTGGAATGATTCTCTGTCAGTCCATTCAAAAAGCAGAAGGACGTTTTATAAGAGATGCCGCCTTTACTACTCTTCTACTACTTTTCTTTGCTATTGGCATGTCGATGCGCCGGCGCATATTAAGCGAACGTCAAAACGCAACCTGTCGGACTACCGCCATCGTTATTTCCACCGGGGAAAAAAAACAGACAGGAAAACGCCTGTTTTTTCCGGAATATGAGTTCCAAAAGGACGGACAGCTCTACCATATAACATCCCAAACCGACTACAGTGTCTGCTATGTAACACAGGGCAAACAGGTTGATCTCTGCTATGCTCCCGACGCTCCAACTACCTTTTATGTCCCTCTCATGCAAAGGCATGACAACCGTTTGGCAGGACTTTTATGCGGTGTTGGCATCCTTTGGCCTTTGTTCGGCCTGTTTGCCCCATTGATACGCACAATTTTTTCCTTTTTATATGAAACACCCTAGCCGAAGCGAAAACGATTCGTTATTCTTTTCTATTTGCCAATGCCTCCTTTGCCGCCTGCAATACCTGTGCATCCTTTTCATGCCCAACGCAATACATCAACTGAGTTTTTACATAGCTTCCGTTTGACTTTCCAATCGCTGTCACCACCTCCTTACGAACCCCCGCATCTTCATGCTCCATCATCCCTACCAGTGCATTTAAAGCATCTTCATTCCCTGCGAGATCCCCTAAGGCGCGGACGGCTGCTAACACCACCTGTTTATCTGTATCACGGGTAAATTTTATCAATTTATCTGCTTTTCCTTTTTGGGCCAACGCCTCCACTTTTTCTATTTTTCCCATTTCCATCCTTCCTTTCTTTTGTTTTCAGGGCTCACCTGATGTCTTTCCTTCACTATTTTTCCTTTTTAATTATTACTCATTGTTTATTATAAATTTTTATTTATAGTAAATAAATGATTATAATCAACATTATACTAGATTTGCATGATTTGTCAAGAGCCTTACTTGACTTTTATCCCTTTTCAGCAAGAATACTCCGACCTCTTAGGTCGGGGATGAATTGCGTCCGTATCACACTTGACAAAGTT
>CASCWU010000031.1 GCA_949155905.1 uncultured Lachnospiraceae bacterium | reverse complement strand
TATCCGATACAAAAAGCCGTTCTGCCAGCTCTCGTTGGGTATAGCCCTTTCTCTTTCTCTGCTCTGCCACAAAGCTTCCAAATAATTCCTTATTTACCTCAAACATCCTGTCATCCTCCTGCCCTATTCTTTTCAAAGACGTTATTTCAGGCTTTATTGTACCTCTTCCCAGAAAAAACCACAACCGACTGTTGGTAGAATTGCAAGAGAGGTGTTGAATTTTCCCGTATTTTCTTGTATACTAGACATATTACATCATGTCTGGATTTTTATCATATGATGTATCGGAAGGTATTTGATTACATAGGGTGCCGCCATCCTGCGGCAGAATGAGAGGTAATGAAATGAAAAAGACCATGAACCAATCCACACTGACCTACCTTTTAAATGGGGTGTCTATTCTGGCGCTGCTCTTTTTAGTGATATCACTGTTTTCCTACGGCAGCGTCAACCGAAAGCTCAACCAGGCCAACCAGGAGCGTTTTGACCTGACCTACAATGCCAACCGTTTTATGAACGGCTCTGCTTACCTGACCAATGAAGTCCGCGCTTATGCCGCTACCGGCAGCCAGGAGCATTATGACAACTACTGGCGTGAGGTCAACGAACTGAAAAATCGGGATATCGGTGTAGCCAATATGCAGGAAATCGGGATTACGGCCGAAGAACAGACTATGATTGACAATATGTCCGCCCTGTCCAATTCCCTCGTACCATTAGAGGATGAAGCGATGAAAAATGTTCAGGCCGGACGGCAAAAGGATGCTGTTGACTATGTATATGGGGAAGCCTACAGCACCTCGATTGCTCAGATCAATGCTTTAAAGGAGGAATTTTTAGATACCTTAAATACCCGGACAGCCGATCAGATTTCCTCCCTTCAAAAGAAAGCCAATATCATTCGGGTTCAGATGGTTACTGCAGTCACTATCGTAGAAATTATGGTGGTTTTGGTTCTGATTGTTACAAAAACACAGCTTTTGACTCCGATTATCAAGATCAAGGATCAAATGCAGGAAATCGCGAGCGGCAACCTTTCCGCAGAATTTTCCTTAGAAGCCAATACTTCCGAAATCGGTATGCTGATTGGCTCTATTCATGATACGAAACGAGAACTGAAAAAATACATTCAGGATATCAATTCCAACCTGGCTCAGATGGCTCAGGGCAACATGGATCTGTCCATTGATCATGATTACCGCGGAGAGTTTCTGCCTATCCAAAACGCCATGCGCCAGATTCTGGACTCCTTAAACGGCGCTCTGACCCAGATCAATGTCACCTCGGAACGGGTATCGGCAGAATCTGACCGGATGTCCGCCGGAGCGCAGATTCTTTCTGACGGCACCGTACAGCAGGCATCCGCTGTGGAGGAGCTTTCCTCCAGCATCCAGGAGATTTCTACAGAAGTAGAACATACCTCCAACGATGCCGATCATGCAAAGGAGGCCGCAGGCCATGCTTCTGAAAAGCTGATGCTCTGCGATCAGACGATGGCCTCCCTGACTACTGCCATGAAAAATATTTCTGATTCCTCCCTGCAGATCAGCGGAATTATTAAGACGATTGAAGATATTTCCTTCCAGACCAAAATTCTGGCCTTAAATGCCTCCGTTGAGGCGGCTCGTGCCGGAGAAGCCGGAAAGGGATTTGCGGTCGTAGCGGACGAGGTACAAACTCTGGCCAACAAGAGCGCCGTTTCCTCCCAGGAGATTACAGACCTGATCGAAACCTCCACTCAGCTAATCCGTCAGGGTACTTCTCTTTCCGCCGATACGACCTCCGCACTGGCCGAGGTCGTGGAAAGCGCCAAGGTTGCTACCGAAATGATCGAGCGTATCGCGGATTCGGCTCAGCAGCAGTCCGTTTCCTTAAAGCAGGTGACATTAGGAATGGAGCAGATCTCCGGAGTGGTTCAGACCAATGCCGCTACCGCCGAAGAATCCGCTGCCTCTGCTATCGAACTGAACAGCCATGCTGCCGAGTTAAAATCCTCTGTCCAGAGATTCCGGCTCCGCGGCGCCAACCGATAAAGCTCAAAGCTGACCATGTTCTCAATATGCCGGAAGAATTCAGGATATTTTAAAAAGATTTTCTGAATTCTCCCGGCACAACTTTTGCTTTTCCGCCTCTTTTTCGTAGTCTATTCTAATTTTTTTCTCTTTTCTCACAAATCAGGCTCAGGCGATGCAACGCTCTGGTGCAGGCGACATACAGCAATCTTTTATCCTCTTCCTCCTGGTACGAATCCGAACCGATATCACAGAGAATCACTGCATCAAATTCCAGCCCCTTTGCCATATAGATCGGCAGCAGAAATACGCCCTGCAGGCCTTTCGTTTCTCCGTCGGCCGCCAGCCGCACCTCTATTTGACCCGCTAAGCCCTCTAACAGCCTGACTGCTCTGTTTTTGGTTCTGCAAAGCAGACAGATCGTACCAAAGCCACGTTCTTTACAAATTTTTACTTCCTCTGCAATCGCCGCCAGCCTTTCCGCCGGATCGGACACCGGAATCACCCTTACCTCTTCTCCTGCCCGGTTAAAGCTTTGAATTTCCGGCCTTCGGTCGATAAACTGCAGCCCGAATTCCAGAATTTCCGTGGTACATCGAAAGCTTTTGTTTAATGTCAGTAAGCATGCACTCTTTCTGTTCAGGATTTTTTGAATCTGCTCGTACAGAGATACCTCCTCCGTTTTCGCTATCGTCTGGTAAATATCTCCCAGTATTGTAAATTTTGCCTTAGGAAACAGCAGGGCAAACAGCTCATATTGCAGCGGATAGTAATCCTGTGCTTCGTCTATCACCACCTGCCGGATTTCCCGATATTTGCTGCTTCCCGCCAGCTTGCATGCCAAATACGCAGCAGCCGCGGCATCGTCATAGCAAAGCAGTCCGGATTGCAGATTTTTTTGCGTCTGGTTAAAAATCTTATGCTGCTCCTCCGACAGCTTCCTCCCCAACAATCTCTCTAAAAGAGCCTCATCCGAAAATAACCGCTGATACAGCTCTATGGCATCAAGCGGCACCATTTCCCTTACCTCCTGGCGAAGCCGATTCCGTTCCTCCACCTCTCCCCGCTTCTGTGCCGTTCCAAAGGCAAGCTCTAATACATGCTCCTCTAGCTGCTCCAACCGAAGCTTTAGCGGCAAATCCGTTCTTCTCTCAAAACGTTCCTGTAATTCCTCCCTCGTTATCACACAGCCTTCTTTCTCATAAATATCCTGAAATACCGTCTGGCTTGCCGGAATATCCTCCAAAAACCGATCCAAAAGTTCCCGGAACTCCTCCGACAGCTTCCATTCCAGACTTGCCTTTACCAGTTTTCTTTTTGGCTTCCGGGACAAAAGCAGCTCCAAAACCTCCTGTCTTGGCTGCACTGCTCTGTTTCCCAGCACCTGCGAGAGCAAATCCTCAAACACCAGCGAGTCCACCTGTTCCTCTCCTAACTCCGGCAGAACACCGGAAATATATTCCTCAAAGGCCGTATTCGGAGAAATAATCAGGATATGATTGGCCCCAAGCCGGTTTTGCAGCCCCTGATACATCAGATAGGCCGCTCTGTGAAGTGCAATCGAGGTCTTGCCGCTGCCTGCCACACCCTGTACCAGCAAAAGCTCATGCTCCATATCCCGGATCACAATATCCTGATCCTGTTGGATCGTTTCTACAATTGCTTTCATTTTAGGCGACGTATTCTGCGACAAAAGCCGTCTTAAAATAGCATCCTCCACACTCCTGTCCATATCAAAATAAAAGTGCAGCGTCCCGTTTTGGATCTCGTACTGCCGCTTTCTCTGCAGTTCTCCCTCTACTCTGCCGCCTGGTGCATCGTAATATGCTTCTCCTGCCATAAACCGATAAAAAACACTCGCTATCGGAGAACGCCAATCATATACATACTGCTCCAGCCCTGCCCGTCTGCTAAGAGAGGACCGTCCAATGTAGATTGCCTCCGCCTCTTCCTCTCCGGCAAACCGAAAATCAATCCTTGCAAAATAAGGGTTTTTCCTGATCTGCTCCAGACGTACGATCCTTTTTTGCTCCTCCTCATAATCCACAATCCCTTCTGTCACAGGAGCCGTATATTGGCTTAGCTCTATCAATGCCTCAAAATCATGAGCGTCCGAAAGCCTCAGCGTCCCCTGCGTCGCATTCTCATACGCTTCCCGCTTCGCTTCCAGGATCTCCTGCTGCTTTTTCTCTGCCATATGCTTCGCCTGCTCTAGTTGCTCCTCTGCCAATGCCAGCGTTTTCTTTAAGTACGCC
Source organism: uncultured Lachnospiraceae bacterium (assembly GCA_949155905.1). GTDB lineage: Bacteria > Bacillota > Clostridia > Lachnospirales > Lachnospiraceae > MGBC131033. Next base: position 31,429 of record CASCWU010000031.1, on the reverse strand, counting down.
TCCTCCTGCTGCCATTCTGCCTGATTCTGATGCTGCATTTCCATCTGATATCCTGCCTGCTCCATATGCGGTATCTCCTTTCCGAACCTCTAAATAGAATCCTGTCATTTTCTTTTAGGCCATTAGTTTACTACAGGAGCCCCCGCAGAACCAGTCTTGTTCTTTTTATCATTTCGTGGTATAATATTGATAATAAAATAAAGCCTTTATTGAACTCTGCGTAAAATACAATATTCATAACTTGTTGAATAATCCAACAAATAAGAAATATCAAAAAGGATATTGCCAAATGTCTGGAAACATGTTATATTGTCGATATGGGAAACCATAGAGCCAAAGGCGGTTCTACCCTTCTTTTTTATCGGAGGGTGTATAAACGCCCTCCAGATTACGAAAGGAGGGCGATACAATGTACGTTACATATGTGGATTTAATCCAATTTTGTATCTTCATTGTTGCCCTTGTTGGGGTATGTTATACCATCTTCAAGGACAAGAAAAAATAGCCGCCAACTACCGCAAATAGTTGGCGGCTAACCCTTTTCTAAGGGTTTTAGCTTAATCGACAAGGGGTAGAACTGCTTCTATGGCTTCCCCCTTTTCTATACTATAACATATCTAGGAACAAGAGGCAAGAGGTTTTTGTTAAGACAAACGCATAAATAAACCATGAACACTCTATAAACAAATACTCTATTATATGTTTTCTAAAGCAATTTAGAAGAAATGAAAGATTGATAAAATCAAAATAATATACTCAAAAATGTTCACATACAGTAACTTTCATTCACCATCTTGCACGATGGAAATCTGCTTATCTTTCGGATCATTTCACTCCCTTTTCTCTCTATTTTCTTCCTTTTTGAATCATTTGTTCCAAATTTCCCTTAAACTTTTCCGCTTCCCTTGCATTTTATTATAAATGTGATACACTATCCACAGTGTAAACGATTACAGGAGGTTATTATCATGTATTCCTTATTGCTTGCTATTATTTATCTCGCCTTTATCAGCCTGGGGCTGCCGGATTCCTTACTTGGCTCTGCCTGGCCGGTTATGCAGGGCGATCTTGGCGTCCCGGTTTCCTATGCCGGAATCATTTCCATGACCATTGCCATCGGCACGGTCATCTCTAGTCTGCTGTCTGACCGCTTAACGAAAAAATTCGGTGCAGGGCTGGTGACAGCGGTCAGTGTTCTGATGACGGCCGTTGCCCTCTTCGGCTTTTCTGTCTCCTCTGCCTTTTGGATGCTGTGTCTGTTTTCCATTCCATACGGCTTAGGAGCCGGAGCGGTAGATGCGGCGTTAAACAATTATGTTGCCCTTCACTATACGTCCCGGCACATGAGCTGGCTGCATTGCTTCTGGGGAGTAGGAGTTTCTGTCAGCCCGTATATTATGAGTCATTGCCTGACAAGCGGGGCTGGCTGGCCTACGGGCTACCGTACCGTTTCCCTGCTCCAAATCGTCCTAACTACACTCCTCTTTTTCAGTCTTCCTCTTTGGAAAAAACGTACTCCTGCCGGAGAAGAAGCCACTGACAAGGAAACACCTCCGCTGGGGCTGCGCCAGGTATTCCAGATTCCAGGCGCAAAATACATCCTGCTGGCCTTTTTCGGCTACAGCGCTGTCGAATCCACCACTGGGCTTTGGGCGAGCAGCTATCTCGTTCTGGAAAAAGGCATCACGACCGAAATCGCCGCCCGGTATGCCTCGCTCTTTTTTCTTGGCATTACGTTTGGACGATTCCTCTCCGGCTTTGTAGCAGATAAATTCGGCGACCGAACGATGATCCGGATCGGGCTTGGCATCATCGTGTTAGGCATCCTTGCTATGTGGCTACCGCTTGGGTCAGACACCGCCTGTCTGGTCGGACTTGTGATCATCGGACTCGGCTGCGCTCCGGTCTATCCTTCGATCATCCACGCCACTCCGGATAATTTCGGCAAAGAAAATTCCCAGGCGATGGTCGGCGTGCAGATGGCCTTTGCCTACCTAGGCACCACTCTGATGCCGCCGCTCTTCGGCCTGATTGCCGAGCATATCCATATTGCCTGGTTTCCATTTTATCTGATGCTGTTCGCTGTACTGATGATTGTAATGACAGAGCTGCTGAATGCAAAAAAGAAGAGGTAAAATGTCCTTACTATGATATAGAGGGTGTGAAAAAAGTCTCTCCTGTTACGACTTTTTCACACCCTCATCTTGCTATAAGAGCTTAACGTTCAACTACTATATTCCTCTAATGCTTCTAAAAATTCAGCAGGAGAATACACCTTAATCGGCGATTTTTCATAATCTCTTATATTTCTTGTTACAATACAATCCGCATCTATACGAAGGGCAGATTCTATCATTACGGCATCTTCAAAATCTGAAATTTCTGAATAAAGTGCCTGCCTACAATCCAATCCCATCGTATCTGCCAGGACAAACAATTCAAATAAATTTTTTAAAATACACCGTGTTTTTTTATTATTATGTGTGCATTTATAGGTAAGATAATAAATGTCCGTAGAAGATTTTGCAGTCAAAAACCCTATAAACTGCTTATTTGCTACCGCCAAAAAAATCTTTTCGGCTTCCTGGCAAAAGGGCTCTCGATGCTGAAGTGCATCTATAATTACACAAGTATCTATCAGCGCTCTCATAGGTTATCCAATCTTTCCTCTCGTGCTTCCTCTAAAGTCATCTCTGCTGGTACTGCTCCAAACAAAGATTTTGCTATTTCTACTCGATTCTGATAAGGGTTAGATAGCTTGGCCACCATAGTCCCATTATGCAGAATATAGATATCCTCTTTTTGCGCAAGAAGTAAATATTTTCCAATATTTTTTTCTAGTTCTACAGAAGTAATTGACATAGGAAATATCCCTCCTTCTCATTCAAACTTTACTATCATTATACGAAACCTGCCTGATTTTATCAAGCAAAAATTCTTTCTTCTATTTCACTTAATTCTCTTTTTCCCGCAGCCGTTCTATCATACTCCCCGTCTGCAGCTTTTGGTACAGCACGACAGGAGCGAGTATACACAACAGGGCAATCACAGCGAATAAGAGTAGATTACTCGGCCATGGAATGGCATACGGCAGAGAACGATAGGTTCTTACATAACGAAAGATAAGAAAGCTCAGAGGAAGCCCGGCACCGAGAGAAGCTATCAGGGAAATGCCGGCATAGCCGATCCCCTCGAAACGCAGCATTGTGCGGATTTGCTTTGCTGTCATCCCAATGCTTTCCAGAGTAGCAAATTCCTGATTACGGTTCTGTACGCTGGCTGCTGTCACATTCAGATAATTCAGGATAGCCAGCACTGCCAGAATGATTCCAAGGCCGTTTCCCAATACCTTTACCTGCGCCTCGGACTGTCTCATATCGTTGTATTGCTCTAATGTAGAATCATAGGATACCCGAGGGTCCTCTGCAAATACTGCTTTTACCGCCTCTTCTGTTTCCCTGGAAAACCGTGTTTCATACTCGATGCGGAGCAGCTCTACAAACGGCTCCTTTACCTGCTCTCTTAACCACTTCTCACTGACGGTCAGTTCTGTATACCCTACAGACGCATAGCCGGGAAATATACTGCTCTCCGCCGCAATCGTCATCGTATACTCCTGCTCCGGCTGCTTTCCATCCGACAGGAAAAAACGGGCGGTCTTCCCTACCAGGCTTTGGTCGCCTGCTACAAATACCTGACTGGCCAGAGCAATCTCCCCACGTTCAAATGCCTCCTGGTCAATCTCCCCTCCCAGGGCTTTCTTTAACAGTTCAAATCCCCGTTCATCTACACTGACCACCCGAACTTCATAACGATAATCCTCTGCATCGGCTGTTCTCCAGTCTGCGATAAACTCCTCATAGTTTCCAGGGGCATAACGGGACTGACATAAGGCTTTATAATATTCCTCATAGGACTCCTGATAAGGAAGTACACCGTTTGCCGCTATAATCCGTCTGACCTGCTTCACTCCTGGTACAGCCTTTAGCTCCTCCTGCTTTTCCTCCGTAAAGATCGGCTCGTCTCCATTTAAAACTGTCTCGTTTAAAAATTCTATATCATAATCAGAAACATGATTTAAAATATGTTTTGCATCATTGGATAGAATCACAACGTTAATGATGAAAAACATCGACACGGCTATTGTGAAGGAAAGAAAAATCACGGCTGCCTGCTTTTTATCCCGGAACATATTTTGCCATGCCATAGAAGAGAGAGACAGGGAATGCTCTCGTCTGCTTCGTCCCTTCGTTTTCCCTCCTGCATAACGCATTGCTTCTACCGGCGAACAGTCTCCGGCTATCTGCGCTGGCTTCCGGCTGCTGGAAATATCCGTCAGCAGGGCAACCATCCCGGCCAGAAGAAAGCTCCACCAGGAGGTCTGTGCCATATTTCCTGACTCTATGACCGGGGTAAGTCCCGGCGCCACCAACAGCAAAATCTTAGGAAATGCCAGACTTGCCACCAGCCAGGCCAGCAAAAGCCCTGCCGGAATCCCGATACAGGCGCTCCAGAATGCCTGTCGGTACACCAGCCCCTTTAACTGCTTGGAGGTCATGCCAATCGTTTTTAGCTGACCATAATAGCGGATATCCTTAGAAACCGAAAGATACATGGTATTATAAATAAACAAATAACCGCTAAGCAAAATAATCAGAAACAGTACCGTCAGACCTGCGACAATTTTTAAAAACGCCTCAATCGACTCCTCGTCCGCCCGGATAATCTGGTTCCAATCCAAATCCAACTGGTTCTGCACATCTGCAATATCCTGTCTGGAATAAAACGGCGCCTTCCAGCTCAAAAATAAGGTTCCCTTTGTAAAATCTGTCTGCTTTACTCCGGTAAACTCACAAAATTCCCTGGATACATACCCATTGGCGCTGTTCTGATAGTCTAAGTACCAGCCGCAGAGGCGAAACGTCGATTTTAAATTGCTTCCCTGCAGAGCTGTCATTTCTTTCAAAATATCGACAGACATCTCTTGTTCTGTCTCTTCTGTCTCTTCTGTCGTTTCCTCTCCCTCGGCATATTCCGCCAGAGAATACCAGTTTAGCGGCAATTCCATCCCGATTTCCGGGGTGTCAATCCCCATTGCCCGCAAGGCCGACACCGAAAGCATAATTTCATTTTTTGCCTTCGGATACTCTCCCTTATAATATTCCACTGCCGGAAGCTTCTGCTTTTCCCAGCAAGTCTCATCGATCCAGTGCAGTCTGACTTTATCTAACAACTTGTCCCCGTATTGCCGGACAATGGCACAGCGAATGGAAAGTCCGACATATTCTATTTCTTTCATCGACCGAAGCTTCTCTATCTGTTCCTCTCTGGGCTCGCTCAGCTCCATATCATAGTCCATCCCCATCATACGAATGTTTCTTTCCTGCAAGGTACTCCAATAGCTGATGCCCAGCGCCGTCACTGAGGCAACCAAAAAGGTAGTGAGAAAAATTGCAAAGACCGTCAGCAGATTCCGTTTCCCGTTCGCCCGGTAGGTTGCCCGCGCCAGTTCCCGGATAACGCCCTTATTCTGTACCTTTATCATGACGCTCACCTCCGTAGATTTTTCCATCCTCGATTCGGATAATCCGGCCTGCCATCTGTGCAATCTCGTCGTTATGCGTGATGATAACAAGCGTCTGTCCAAACTGCTCCCCGGCTGTTTTCATCAGTCCCAGCACGTCCTGACTCGTACGGCTGTCCAGATTCCCGGTCGGCTCGTCTGCCAGAATAATGGCAGGCTTTGCTGCCAGCGCCCGTGCCATAGCCACCCTCTGCTGCTGCCCGCCGGAAAGCTGGTTTGGCATCGCCTCCCTTCTGTCCGCCAACCCCAGAGCCGTCAAAATCTGTTCTACGTATTCCCGATCCGGCCGGATACCGTCCAAACGAATCGGCAAAATAATATTTTCGTAAACGTTTAACAGTGGCAGCAGATTATAACTCTGAAATACGAACCCGATCTTTCTGCGCCGAAACACCGTCAGCTCGTCCCGTTCCATCCTGGAAATATCCTTACCGTCCACTATCACCCGGCCGGAGGTCGGCACATCCAGACCCCCTAACATATGCAGCAGCGTCGATTTCCCGCTCCCGGAGGTTCCTACAATCGCCAGAAACTCCCCCTTCCGCACGGAAAGGCTTACACCGTCTAACGCCTTGACCTGTACCTCTCCTGTCTGATAATACTTTCTTAGATTCTCTGTCACCAATATGTCCATTTGGTACACCTCTTTCTGTTTTATGTTGATAACAGGATAGCAGAAAAAGCTTTCCCAAATCTTTCTCAAAAATGACAGTTTTGACAGATTTCCATAGCCGTTCCAATTTCATGCTTCCTCCTAGCCAAAAACATCTGCATCCTCGTCCCGTTACCCGGCTTTGAACTGATCTTTGCATATCCCCCCTGTCTGGACAGCACCTCTCTGACCAAATAAAGACCAATGCCAAAGCCTGGCTCTCCCTTTACCTCCCCGGAACGGTAAAAACGGCCGAACACCAGCCCCTGCTCCTCCTCCCGGATACCGATTCCCTGATCGGCCACCTCCACACAGACAAAGGATTCATACGGAATCACCCTAAGAGAAACGGCCGAAGCCTCCGGCGAATATTTTACTGCATTTTCCAGCACATTTTCAATCGCCTCTATCGTCCATTTTCGATCCGCAAAGCACAAATCGTCTGCCTCTGCCTCTCCTAAGCAGAATTCAATCCCCTTACGCATTGCTGCCACCTCCACCGTCTGACAGGCCGTCCGCACCAGCTCCCAGGCCGAGACCATCTCAGGATGAAGCGCAATCATTTCCTGCTCCGCATAGGCGGATTTCATCAGCTCCTTGATAAAAAAATCCAGCCGTTCCGCCTGCTGCTCCAATTTTTCCGCCAGCAGGAGCGCCTCCTGTTCCCTCTCCTGCTCCGTCCCTTTTACTGCTTCTTTTAACAGCCCTGTATATAACATCATATTGGTCAACGGCGTCCTCACCTGGTGAGAGATATCCGATACGAGCATTTTGACTGCGTCCCGTTCCTGCTCTGCCCGCTCTCTGTTTAGCTCTGCTATCTGAAGGATACGATTCAGACGTTCTGCAATGGCAGAGTCTATGGATTCCTCATACGACACCTCCTGCAGCTCTCCGCCCATCGCCCGATCCAATCGTTCCAAAAGCGTCTGCATAGTGACAGTAAGACGTCGCCGGCTATCATACAACGCAAACAGGCAAATACCGGCTAAAACGGATAACAGCGCGACCAAGAGTCCCTGCATAAAAAGCGTCCTCCCTTCTTTTCCCGTATCCACTCTATTTCATCCTGCTCGTTAAGGCCAATCTCCCACTTCGTCGAAACCGGAATCGTTTCCATATAGCGAAGCAGCTCCTCTATACTCGTTTCCGCCCAGCTATCCGTGTCAATCTGTACCAGGAAACGGCATTTCGGAGAAAGGGAATAATCCTCCGAGCCTTCTTTGTCCAGATAGCGAAGATTGGTTTCCTCGTAACGAAGAGCAGAATCCTTCGCTCTCTCCAGACTGCCATCCTCCTCTGAAAAGGAAGCCTCCAGCCCGGAATACCATGCCCAATAACCCCAGTCTGCCGTTTCATAAACAATCGAAACGGCTCCGGCATCCCACATCATGTCTCCTTCGTATGCCATCATGTTCTCTTTTCTTATTGTTATCCGAATGATATCATTATCCTTTCCCCAATACTGATATAAAAATGCTGCATCCTCCAATGCCCGGGATTTTGTATATTCCCATTTATCCTGATAAGAATAATACTCTGATTCCGGATCGACTTTTCTGGTTAGAACAGCGTTTCCGGAAAACATCCGATCCAAAACCTTTAGATATTCTACTGCTTTTTCATGTTCCTCAAATATCAACTCATATTTTCCCCGAAACAAACGCCTGTCCAAAAAGGTATAATAAACTCCACCATTATACTTTCCCTCTATCTCCGCCCGACATTGAAAATCAATCAGCCCTTCTACTACGCTCTCTCCTAGATACTCCGTTTCATATTCTTCTATCCTTGCATGTCCCTGAAGCTGCGGAGTTTTTTCCAGACGCTTTTTTACTCTTATGTAGCTGTCACCCAGATGAACTCCATCTAACGCAAATCCATCCCCCTCCAACAATAAAATTTCCTCTGGATGAAGCGGCTCTATCGTCTGCTGTTTGGCAAGGAGCAGCAAAAATACCGCCAAAACAGTCAGAAACACCACACCACCAAGCAGCAGGGATTTTTTATTTCGGTTTTTGATCCGGACAATCCTTTCCTTCAGTTCTGTTTCTCCAAATGCAGTCTCAGTCGAAATGATCATCTGCTCCCGCTGGTTCTTCCTTTGTTCTCCCATCCGTTCCGACATCCGCAGCAGTGCCTCCCCATAAGAAACAGCCTGCTCTTCTCCGAGCGCCCGGATTGTCCCTTCATCGCAGGTCAGCTCCGAATCCCTTTTTGAGCAGAAGGCCGCCAGCCAAACCAATGGATGATACCAATGAAGTACCACACATAACGCCCGAACTACCGCCCAGAGATGATCCTTATGCCGATAATGTATCAGCTCGTGGCAAAGAATATATGCCTCATCCTCCGAATCGGTACTGAACTGATTCAGATAAATAGCCGGATGAAACAAGCCAAACAGAAACGGAGTCGGAAGCTCTTCTACCAGATATACCGGAATCGGCACCTTAGGATAGCAAAGCCGCTTTCTCTTCTGGCACAAAATCCCATACAGCCGAATATTGATCCAAAGTATTCTGACAAGGAAAAGCAATGCGCCAAGGAGCCAAAAAAGCAAAACAAACTTGTCCGGCTCGGACTTTTCATTCTTTTCTTTCTTCAGGATCTCTTCCCCTGTTTCCCTCCCTGCCTGTTCCTTTGCGGCAGACCTGCTCTCTGCTATCCGCGAGGTATCAACCGGATAAAAAAACGGGAACAACAGCCGCAGGGCTACTACGCTCCACAACAGATAGCGCGCTGTAGCCGAAAGCTGTCGCTTTGTTATTCCTCGAATGACCAATACCAGCACGAGCAATATTGTGGAAGAAAGAATCCATCCTGTCATATGCCTACACCTCCCCCTTTTTCTCCTTCTCATGCAAGATATCCCGCAGCTCCTCTATCTCTGCCTTTGACAGCTCCCGGTCACTGATCAGGGCGTTCAGAAAGCTTCCCAGCCTGCCGGAATAAGCGCGCGCAATCAGTTGATCCGTTTCCTCGCGGATCACATCCTCCCGCTTTAGCAGCGGATAATAGAGCCTGGCCTTTTCTCCCTCTTGATAGGACAGATATTGCTTCTCTACCATCCGCTTAACGACCGTATTCGTGGTACTTTTACTCCAGCCCTGCTTTTTTTTCATTGCATGAACCAGATCCATCAGCTTCCTTGGACTTCCCTGCCAGAGAATATCCAGAATACTCCACTCGCTGTTGTTCAGGGTTATCATTTGCGATCACTCCTTTTCGTACTAATAAACTGCTATATCAGTGTTACTATTGTAATACTAATATAGCAGTTTGTTTGACATCTGTCAATCAAAAAAAAGAGGAGTGAGTATTTCAGGAGTGTTTGCATGATTATGACAGTCTCAGGCGACTAGAACATAAAGGGTTGGAAAATAAATACGAAAAGATCTTAAATCTTCCTGCCTGGTATGGTATAGTAAATGTAAAAGAAGGCAAGCTGATAATACAACTTCCTTCGCACTTGCCCCGAACATCTTTGCTATCTCATCATTGCTCCCATCTATATCATCTGAAATAACACACTGCCCATTTGCAATTCCCAATCTCCTCCCCATCCCGGAAGATACCACTTCTGTCCAAAAAAAGACTCCTGCAAAAGAATCATTTCCCCCTTTTGCAAGAGCCCTTCTGATTGGTCAGGCTATTTTATCAACCTTTCGTTTCAAAGCCTTAACCTCATCCTCTAACATACTTACCCGGATAACAAGCAATTCCTCCTGATGCCCTTCCTTCAATGCTTCATGAAGATTTCTGTTCAGATCAAGATGTCCTTCCGCTATGATCTGGATGTTTTTATCTGTTACATTCTCTATATGAAGCTTCAGGCCGGTTACATCCTGCTTCACTTCGGACATTTCCTGCTTTAATTCCGATACATCCTGCTTCAGTCCTGATACATCCTGCTTTACCTCGGACATTTCCTGCTTTAACTCCGATACATCCTGTTTCAGTCCTGATACATCCTGCTTCACCTCGGATATCTCCTGTTTCAGCTCTGTCTTCACAGAATCTACCTTCTGATCCAAAGAAACCAGCTTTTCCAAAATGACATCCAATTTTTCATTATCTGTCATAGTCTTATTCCCCCTATCCTTTTCCCCTTTTTAACTGTTTGTTCTAACCATACCATAAGCCATCTGGCACGTCAATCTATTATTGCACCTCAAATGAATATCCCTGTGCCTCTGCATAGCTTTGAGCCGCAGAGCCCTCTGCTCCGTAAATCACCATTGCTTCGTTTCCTACATAGAAGGCGGATTCCCCAATCATTGTAACACTCTCTGGAATCGTAATGCTTTCTAAAGCGGTGCAGAAGGAAAACGCGTAATCCTCAATCGTCGTAACCCCCTCTGAAACGACAACCGTTTTTAGGTTCCTGCACTCGGAAAATACACTGTTTGGGATGACAGACACTCCCTCTGGAATCGTAATAGACTCTAGACCCTTACATTCTGAAAAAGCCCCGAGTTCGATTACAGTAAGACTTTTTGGCAGTGTTATGGTCTTTAAAGCAGTACAGCCCTCAAAGGTATGGTTCCCGATTTTGGTTACGCCCTCTGGAATCGCCACGCTCTTTAACAAAGCACATCCCAAAAAGGCAGAATCCCCTAGCTCTGTCACGGTTTTTGGAATCGTAAGCTTCTCTATTTTACAATGAGAAAACGCACTCTGCCCGATTTTCGTCATCCCTTCCGGAAGCTTTACTGTTTTCAGGCTGCTACAATCCGCAAACGTTTTCTTCCCGATTTCCTTTACTCCCTTTGGAACCGTAATACTTTTTAAGCTGCTGCAGCCGGAAAAGGCGTTATCGCCTATCTTCTTCAAGCCGCTTGGCAAGGTAACGCTTTTTAATTTGGTACACTCCAGAAACGCAGCGTCTGCAATATAGGCCACTCCCTTTGGAATGGTAGTGGTTCCCTTTGCCGTTCTTCCGTCCACCAGCACCTTATTTACTACTACCAACGGATTCTTTTTCTGCTGTGCCTTTAACCAGGAAGTACCGGAAAATACTTCGCTGCCAACGGTAATAACCGTTTTATTTATACGAATGCTTTTTAATTTGCTGCAGCCTGAGAAGGCCTTATCGCCAATCGCTGTTACTCCCTTTGGAATCGTCACTCCGGTTATCTTTTTATTGGCGGCAAATGCTTCTCCTGCAATCTTGGTGACGCTCTTTGGAACCGTAACTGTTCCCTTTGCCGTCGTTCCGTCCACCAGAATTTTATTGACTACGACAAGTGGATTTTTCTTTTGCTTATTTTTCAGCCATACCGTCTCGGAAAATGCGGCAGCACCAATTTCTGTCACCGTTTTTGGAATGGTAATCTCTTTTAATTTGCTGCAGCCGGAAAAAGCATAATTTCCGATCCTTGTAACATTTTTCGGGATTGTCACGCTCTTTAAGCCGGTTGCTCCCACAAAGGCTCTCTCGCCAATTTCTGTAACTGTCTTTGGAATCGTAAGCTTTGACTTTGTCCCCCGGTACTCTAAAAGTACGCCATCCTCAATCAAAAAATCTCCGTCGGCAGCCTGCGCCTGTATCCCCTGACACATGCCGCATACCATGATCGCCGCCAGAAAAAGAGCCAGCAGCCGATAAGCAAACCTCTGCTCTCCGGCGTATGATACTTGTTTTTCCTTACTAAAAACCTTCATAAGATTCCCTCCTTTTAGCCTCCACAGGAAAGAAGGCAATTGCTGTATCACAACAACCTGCCGCTCTCTAACATGGTACATGATGTTGCCTCATAATTGCTATTTGATTATACCATATCTGACAACTCATTACAAGAAAAACGATCTATCTTTATTTTGTGGAATTTTTTTCTTCAAACAATAAACAGTCTGAATTATCTGCATACTTAATGCCTGTTCTGCCCTAGTCACACATCACTTTCCTCTACTTGAATCACCCGATACCCCGCCGCCTTCCGCAGCCGGTTCATAATCGCCATCCCCAACGGCCCCTCCTCAAAGCATTCCGAATAAATCACATCCACACCCGCTTCGTCAAACTCCCGCAGCACCTGGAATAAATGCCTGGCGATGCTCTCCTCCTTTTCCCTGCTCCCTACCGACAGCACCACATCAGCCCGGTAAGCAGCTCTTGTTTGTTCAGTTGCTAACACGCCAACCCGTTTTCCCTCCTTCTGGCTGCGTTCTGTCTGTGTATTGATATAGGCAGCCACCTCCTGCTCTCTGCCCTCGCAAAGAAGCATTTCTGCCTTAGGTGCGTAATGCCGGTACTTCATTCCCGGCGCCTTTGGCTTTATCGTCGGATCTGGCTGTGTTGCTGTAATTACCGGATCGAGAAACACCTCTCCGACGGCCTCCTCCAGCATTTCTTTTGTGATATAACCAGGGCGCAGCATCATCGGCTTTTCCCCAGTCACATCGACAATCGTGGATTCCAGGCCGACCCCTACCTCCCCACCGTCTATAATACAGTCAATCTGTCCGTCCATATCCTCCTTGACATGCCAGGCAGTCGTTGTGCTTGGTCTGCCGGAACGGTTCGCGCTTGGTGCCGCTATCGGAAGTCCCGCACAGGCTATCAGAGCCAGCGCTATCGGGTGCTTTGGCATCCGTACAGCCACCGTAGCCAGTCCGCCCGTCGTTCCGTCCGGCACACAGTCCGCTTTTGGAAAAATCATAGTTAACGGCCCCGGCCAGAAGCGTTTTGCCAGCTTTTTTGCAGTCTCCGGTATCTCCCGGACGATTCCAGGCAGCTCCTCCATGCTCGCAATATGCAGAATCAGCGGATTGTCCGACGGCCTTCCCTTTGCCGCATAAATCCGCCCTGCTGCCTCGCTGTCCAGTCCGTTTGCCCCCAGCCCGTAAACCGTCTCTGTCGGAAACGCAACTAATCCGCCCTTTTGCAAAATCTTGGCTGCTTGCACGATCCCTGGATGCTCCTTTAATTTGGAAACCTGACCTTCCAGTTGTTCCTTTTCTAAGCCCCCGTCCATTTCCGTCTGCCAACCGTCTAACGCTATCCACTTTGTTTCCATTTCCTATCTCCCGCCTTTTTCTTACTCTATTTCCTGCCTCTCTGTCTCCTCAGACTGACGCTGCGCTGCCAGTCGCAAATGTATCTCTAGCCGCAGCCACTCTCCCTTGATCTCCGCAGACACACTTCCACCCATTTTTTCGGTCAATTCCTTTACAATAAAAAGTCCTAACCCGGAAGAACCCTTGCGTCTGGCAAAATCCGCTTTATAAAATCGGTCAAATATCTGCTCCGGATCTGGTTTGCTGCCTTCGGCAAGCCGATTCTCAAATATCAGGCAAAGCAGTTCTTTTTCCTCTTTTCTGCAGTTCTGCCGAATGATAAGTCCGCCTGTCCCATGTGCCAGTGCATTTTGAATCAGGTTGTGGAACACACGCCTTACGCATTCCTCATCCGCCCAGGCACGGACTCCCTCTGCCTCCCAGTCCACCTCCGGCGCTATGCCCCGTTCTTCAAACTGGTGATACCATCCAATCAGACACTCGCTTAACAGAGGAAAAAGCTGGATTTCCTCCAGCACTGGTTCAAAGCTCTCACTGGTTAGCTTTGTATAGTAAAACAGCTCCTCCAGCATATCCTCTAACTCCTTCAAACGTCTCTGTGCTATCTCCAGGTAATGTGCCTGCTGTTCGGCTTCCTTGCACTCCTGTGCCATCTGCACATAGCCCGCCGCCCCGGTCAACGGAGTACGGATATCATGCGCCAGACTGGTGATATTCTGCTTTAACTGCCGCTCCGCCTGGTCATACCGCCGCTGCTCCTGCTGCCATTGCCGCTGCAATTCGTTCCACTTTCTGCACAGCGCCAGCATCTGATGCTGCCTTCCTTGTGTTCCCAGCTCTATCTGGCTTCCACAGCGGATTTCCTCCATCTGATCTTCCAGGAAATGCAGTTCCCACACAATTCCTAAGTAACGTATGAAAAAAATCAGCCCTATGCCTCCGGTCAGCACCAGCGCTGCCACCATGCCCTTCTCCTCCCTTCTTCTCTCTGAATCAAACATCCCGATTTTTTACTATGATCCCGGACAAGCCTGTATAAAGCACCAAAAATCCCGCCCCGACCGCATATACCCATAAATCCCGCACAGAGGTATACTGATTTGATCCGGTTGACAGGCTCAAATAAATCGAATAATTCAGCCAGCCTGCGGCATGAAAGAGGTTTAGCAGGCCATAGAGCGGCATGACCAACGCCCCGCCGCCCAGCAATACAGCAGCCAGGGCTCCTGCCGCCACGCTTCTTGTCAAAACACAGACAAACAGAATCAAGGCACAGTAAGCAGTTGTTAAGAGCCACGACCAGGACAGGTAAAATATCACATCACCAAGCGCCGCATACGGCACCAGGGTTCCAAAAAGTGCATTGAGCAGCAGCACAAATAGAAAATGCAGGATCAAATACAGGAAATTTACGATTCCTGCCGTGATAAGCTTGCTGCCGATATAGCCCCAACGATTTTGATGCAGCACCATCATATTTTTTATAAAGCCGCTTTGGTAATCCGAACAGACAAACAGCATCATCCAAATCCCAAGCAGGACACTGTACATTCCCCCATCCAGGCCAATCTGCCGGAAAAACGTCAGGATATCTACGCCCTCTAACACCCTTTCCGCCTCTTTCATTTCCGTCAACGCAAGCATCCCGATTCGGATCGCTGTTTTCTGCCCCTCTGGAGTTGCCATCAGCCACATCAGCCAAAAGGTCAGTACTGACATCGCCAGCAGCAATCCAAAGCAGTTATAGGCCGATTTACTCCGTCTCACCCGGTATAGATCCATCCGCAATAGATTAAACATGTGCTTCCCCTCCTATATAATCCAAAAAATAATCCTCTAAATCCATACGATGGAACCCAGACGCATACACGGGTATCTGCTGCTCCACCAGACATTGGTTTAACCTGGAGCCATCTGCCAAGCCATACACACGAATTGTCTGTAAGTCAAAGACCTCCGCCTGCACGTTCGGAAAATTTTCCTGGATTAGCGGTAAGGCACGTTTTACATCCTGAACCTCTACCTGATAATAGTCCTGACACTTTTCCTCCAATTCTTCCCTTGTCACCTGCTCTACCAGTCTGCCACTTTGAATGATCCCATAATGAGTAGAAATTTTACTTAGTTCTCCTAAAATGTGCGAGCTGACGACTATCGTTTTTCCTTCCTCCTGCAACCGCAGCAAAAGCTGACGCAATTCTCGGATTCCTTCCGGATCTAATCCGTTCAGCGGCTCGTCTAAAATCAGCAAATCCGGATTTCCCAAAAGAGCCATCGCCACTCCAAGCCTTTGCTTCATCCCCATTGAAAACTGTTTTATTTTCTTTTTCCCGGTATCTGACAACCCAGTAGTCTCCAATACCTGATCCACGCCCTTCTCCTCCGGCAAACCGATACATTTCGCCTTCATCACCAGATTTTCCCTGGCCGTCATATTCCGGTATAGGCCGGCAGATTCAATCAAAACACCAAGTCTTCTGCCGATAACCGGACTATTTACTGACCTGCCAAACAAACGGATTTCCCCCTCTGTCGGCTTTGCCAGACCTGTCACCAGCTTTAGTGTCGTTGACTTTCCTGCACCGTTTTGTCCGATAAAGCCATAGATCGCTCCCTCCGGCACTCTGAGATCGACCTGTTTTACGACCTCCCTGCTGCCGTAGCGCTTCGTCAGACACGCGGTTTCTACGGCATAAGGCTTCTTTTTATATTGCATGCTCCTTCTCTCCCTTCCTGTTCTTGCTTTTCTGACAGCTATGCGGCATATTCCAGGATCAGAATATTGCTGCCAGAACACCTTCAGTATATAACTAAAGGGTTTAAAAAACGTTCAGAAAAGGTTAAGAAAGCTTAAAGCCCATCCCCCAGACCGTTTGGATATACGTATCAGTACCACTCCTTTTCAGCTTGGCACGGATATTGCTGATGTGTACGTTAATGGTTTTATCCTCTGCCAGATACTCCTCTCCCCAAGCATATTCATAGATCATCTGCTTCGTAAACACCCGTTTCGGGTTCCGGATCAAAAGCTCCAGGATCAAAAACTCATGCCTGGTCAGTTCGACCAGCTCTCCCTTCGCGGTCATCTCCTGGGTATCAGGGTTTAAAGTCCAGGATTTATATGTGTAGACTCTCTGGAGATATTCCAAATTTTCTGCGTTCTCTGTTTTCTCCTCCTTCTCTCTTACAAGCTGCTTCTTTTCAGTATTTTCCTGATTCAAGCCGGAAGCTGTAAAGTTCTCCCGCTGCCTGTCCCGCCGCCGGAGCTGCACCTGGATCCGTACCAGCAGCTCCGGCAGATCAAACGGCTTGCAAATATAGTCCTCCGCTCCTGCCGACAACACCTCGACCTTACTGTCCAGCCTGCTTTTCGCCGACAGCACAATCACCGGCAGCTTCTCGGCAAATAAGGCCACCAGTTCTTCTCCGGCAATCCCCGGCAACATCAGATCCAATAACACCAGATCAAATTCTTCCATGGAAAATAAAAGCTTTCCTTCGCTACCAGAGTAAGCCTGCATACACGAATAGCCATGTCCCTCCAGGTAATCCTGGATCATCTGGTTATTTTGGGCGTCGTCCTCTATGATTAGAATTTTGGGCATTTGTATATTTCCTTTCAATTTCCTCGCTCCAGGCATTCATAATATGATTACTATAGCACAAGAGTTCTGCCGTGACAAGTCATTTACTCATGGATTGCTTTTGGCAGAAAGATGCGTTATACTCTTTTTTGTAGGTAAGGACAAAGAACATTCGGAGGAATCATGATGTTTTGGAAATTACGAATAAGACCCGGAGAAGAGGAAAGAAACATATACGCCGAAGCAAAGGAATACGGGATTCTCTGCCAACCGCAGGACTTACAGGGCATTACGGAACGCCTGGATAGCTATATTAAAAAGGCAAAAGTACGTGGAGCAGGTCTGAAAAAATACATCGGGCGCAGTCATCTTCTCTTTGCTTCCAGGGAAAAATGGTACGAATGGGGTACCGGACTTTCTTGTTCAAAGGAAGGACGGTTAAGCAATGAGCAGGGACGGCTATGGTATTTTGAACTGTTGCCAAACCGACATTATTATTTGGAACAAGATACAATAGAAGAGGTTTATGAATTTCCCGAAAGAAAAGAGATATGGTACTATTTCGTCCTGGTCAAATATTACTGGTACTATGAGGAAAATGGAACAATCGTGTATACGGATTCTGAGGAAGCCCGAAAAAAAAGGGAGGCATTTTTTCAGGGATTATTGGACTGTATTGGATTTCCGGTAGAACTCCTGTATACGTATCCCAAAGATTCGGAAGCTCTCTTTGACAAATAAGGAAAAAAATCCAGCAAACCAAAAAGAGACTCCTTTTTTGAAGTCTCTTTATAATCGTTCTGGCAGACTTGTGTGTCACCCGCGTTGTTCTCTATATAGTGTAATCGCTACCGTCTCGCTCCTCGTCCTCCTCCACGGTTTTCCCGGAAATCCTGACGGGTATCTCCGCTTCTGGCCGGCTCGATATTGATGCTGCGCCCTTTGATTTTGGCATGCTTCATCGCCTCTAATACCTCAGAAGCTGTTTCCTTCGGCACCTCGACAAAGGTATAGCGGTCGTACATGTCAATCGCGCCGACAAGGTTACCCGGAATCCCGGATTCTCCGGCAATCGCGCCCAGAATATTGCCTGGCGTCACACGCTGCTGCTTGCCGATATTGATAAAGAGCCGCACCATTCCTTCCTCAGCGCCGGTATCACCGAACAGATCCGTCTCTCCGGCGCTGTTTTCTTTCGCATCCAGATGTTTCTTTAAGAAAGCAGCCGCTACATCAAGCGCCGTATAATCCTCTTCATCCAACTTTTCCTCCAGCCTGGAAATCAGACTGGACAGATCCTCGTTTTCGATGATATCCGACAGCTCGCGGAAGAGGTTGTCCAGCCTGGTATGCGTAACGTCGTCTAAGGACGGCACCGGCTTGGAACGAATCTTCGTCTTGCAGTAATGCTGGATTTCCTTGAGCTTGTAAATCTCCCGCCCGACGACAAAGGAAAGCGCCAGCCCTGTCTTTCCGGCACGTCCAGTACGTCCGATCCGGTGAACGTAATACTCGTCATCCTGCGGAATATCATAATTAAACACAATATCTACATCATCTACGTCAATCCCTCTCGCTGCTACATCCGTTGCAATGAGAATCTCTGTCTTACCCTTGCGGAAATTTTCCATCACGCGATCCCGCTGCGCCTGCTTCATATCCCCATGGAGCCCTTCGGCAAAATAGCCGCGGTTTTGCAGCTCGCACGCTACCTCATCGACCTTCTTTTTCGTATTGCAAAAAACAATAGAAAGATTCGGGTTGTAAATATCCAGCAGCCTGGATAAAATTTCATCCTTATTCTTTGGCCTGACCTCATAATAATACTGATCGATATTGGCAACGGTCAGCTCCTTTTTCACGACACGGATCGTTTGAGCATCCTTTTGATACATCGCGGCAATCTCTAAAATCGGCTTAGGCATCGTAGCGGAAAACAGCACCGTCTGACGTTCCTCTGGCGTTTCCTTTAAAATCGTCTCAATATCCTCCCGGAAGCCCATATTTAACATTTCGTCCGCTTCGTCTAACACTACCATCTGAATATGCTCAAACCGCACGGTTTTCCGGCGCATATGATCCATCACACGTCCCGGAGTCCCAATGACGATCTGCACACCGCCCTTTAGGGAACGAATCTGCTTTACAATATCCTGTCCTCCGTAGATTGGAAGCAGCTTGATACTATGTGTATATTTGCACAGCTTGCGGAACTCTCCCGCCACCTGAATACATAGTTCCCTGGTCGGACACAGGACAATCGCCTGCAAATGCCTGTCCGACGGATTTATTCTCTCTAAAATCGGTACAGCAAAGGCGGCTGTTTTTCCTGTTCCCGTCTGTGCCTGCCCGATCACATCTGCCCCGGAAAGCACGACCGGAATCGCCCTTTCCTGGATAGGAGTCGTTTCCTCAAAGCCCATATCCGCAATTCCCCGCAGGAGCTTTGCGTTAATTCCAAATTCTTCAAATCTCAATCAATTCACCAATTTCCTTTCTTCTATTACCCTTCCTTAACCATACGACTATATCACACCCAAACACTTTCTGTCAAATTTTTAGAAAGAAAACTTTTCTGAAGAAATTTTTTCTGAAGAAATTTTTTCTTTACATCCCCTCTAAAACATGCTATACTAAGAAAGTAAGCTTTTCCGTTTTTCGTTTGGGGTATTAGCGCAGTTGGGAGCGCGCCACACTGGCAGTGTGGAGGTCACGGGTTCAAGTCCCGTATACTCCATCCTCAGGAAGTATAGCTCAGCTGGGATGAGCGTTCGCCTCACACGCGAGAGGTCATGGGTTCGAGCCCCATTACTTCCATTTCTTCTTTTTTTGTTAATTTTGCCAATATCTAGTTACTTTGTTCTTCTGTATGAAAAGCAGCAGGAGCGTCCGCGCTTCCTGCTGCTTTTCGTATTGTCATTTTACCACTGTAATGCTTTTGATCACAGGCTGATGCTCTGTCTCTACCAGTCCCATCCTTTCATCTGCCAATGGATACTGCAATACCTCTTCTACGATTTGATCCACAACTTCGATCCCTTCTGTCACATAACCAAATGCTGCATATTTTCCATCTAAAAAGGTACTGTCCTTATGAACGATAAAAAACTGAGAGCTGGCGCTGTCCATATCGTCACTTCGTGCCATAGAAATGGCTCCTCTCGTATGAGACAGGGAGTTTTCGACGCCGTTTTCGGAAAATTCCCCTTTGATGGTTTCCTCGGAGCCGCCGCTTCCGTTTCCGTTCGGATCACCGCCCTGAATCATAAAATCCCTTACTACTCTATGAAACGTCAAGCCATCATAAAAGCCATCCTCTGCCAGCTTCACAAAGTTTTCCACGGTAATCGGCGCTGCATCTGCATCCAGCTCCAGCTTTATCGTACCATAATTCTCAACCTCGATTTCCACCTGATGCTTTCCGGATGCACCCTTTTTCCCGCATCCTGCCAGTGCCAACGTAGATAGCAATATCAACGCAAAAAACAAACCTAACTTGTATCTCATCATTTCCTCCATTCTGCCGCCCGTGCAACTCATTTTCCCTTCTGTCTATTCCCTTCTGCCCTGATTGCTTCCTAAATCCGGTTACGGCTCTTTGTTTAAATATTGTAAAATCCCCAAATGAATCGCCCACGCCACCTTCTCCTGATAGCTTTCCTCCTGCAACAGCGCCGCCTCGTCTGGATTGGAAAGAAAGCCGCATTCCACAATAGCAAAGGGACATTCCGTTTTTTTCAGCATATAATAGCTGTCATTGGATTTTGCCATACGGTGATTCCCGTCCTGAAGCGTTTCCTTTAGCTGCTCCTGCAAAATTTCCGCCAGCACCTTTCCCTCCTCTGAATTGCCATGGTAAAATACCTGCGCCCCTCGAGAAGAGCTTTCGGTAAAGCTGTTTTGGTGAATGCTGACAGCTACATCAGCGCCCGCTCTATTGACCTGCCCTACCCGGTTGCGCATATCCGAATTTTTTTTGCTGCTCTCTCCGCTTTTGGAAAGTCCCTCGTCCTTCTCTCTGGTCATCACTACCGTGACGTCATTTTGCTCTAAAAGAGCCTTTAGCTTTAAGGAGATCGCCAAGTTGATATCCTTTTCCAGCACCTCGCCTACTCCGACCTTTCCCGGATCAAAGCCACCGTGTCCCGGATCGATCACCACCAACCACCGTCTGGTGTCTCCCTCTGCTTCATTCAGTGTCGTATAGACCGTTTTCACAGACAGCATTGCCGCTATCAGCAGCAAGACGATAACAGGCAGCAGGATTCGTTCCTTCCTCGCCTGAAGCAGATCTCTGATGCCCTGGCTGCTTCTCTGTTTCATAGACATCCCGTCATTTCGGTTTTTTATTATTCTATGAAACCAGTCCTAATTCCATTCCAAAAGCTGGCCTCTACCTCTCCTTCCAGCTTTGGATTTCTGCCCAGACATCCTCCCGCTCCAAGCCTAGCTTCCAAAAAGCAACGCCTCCTACCGGATAGCCGGAAACCACTCCCAGCTTCACTGCCATAGAACGCTCCTCCTCCAGCCAGATCCGATACGTTGTCCCTTCCAAACGATAGGAGCCATAATACTGCCCGGTTTCCTCGTCCCAGGCCGGTGTCACCTTCTGCTCTGTCAAAAGGTTCAGCCCGGCATTCATAGAGCAAGCCTCGGAGGAAAGCTTTCCGTCCTCCTGCTCCTTCCAAAGCCTGGTATAAAACGGCAGCCCGACAATCAGCTTTTCTGTCGGCACCTCTTCTATCGTAGCCGTAATCCCACGCTCTACCCAGGAACGCGAAGAAACAGAACCAGCCTCCGGGGAGCCTGCGTAATGCTCGTCATATGCCATCACCATCACATAATCCGCCAGAACGCCCTGCTCAGCCCGGTCGTAAAAGGCTGTATGCGCCATCGGCACGTAATTGTCCACCGACAGCACAATGCCCTCGTTCCGGCAGGCCACGGAAAATTCCCGTAAAAACTGGATATAGCCTCTGCAATTTTCCGCCGTAATATTCTCGAAGTCGATGTTGATTCCGTCCAGGTCATAGGTATAGATAAAATAAAACAGGTTATTGATCAGATTCCGCCGCCCTGTCTCACTGCCGAATATCCAGTCATAATTGATTCCCTTGGTAAAATCATTGACAATCGGCCAGACCTGTATTCCGCGGCTGTGCGCCAGGTTGACATAGTCCTGATTCGCCAGAGTCGTCAGCTTCCCGCTGTCGTCCTCGATCCCAAACCAGGTCGGCGAAATCACATTGACCCCCTCCGTCTGCTCTAACTTGTCCGCCAGATAGGAATTGGCTGTCTGGTTAAAAACCTGATGCCATACCAGAACGATTGGCTCTTCCTGCTTTACCGAGGTATAGGCCTCACGTTCGTCAATCGGACGTCCGGCAAATTCCTTTTGCAACAACGTATCGTCCTGCAGATGCTTCCTGCGGACATAGCCTAAAATCCCGTCCCCGGTCAACACACGGTCAAAGCCTTCCTCCTCCGAAAGCACCAAAAGCTGCTCGCCCTCCGGCAATTCCTTTAAAATCTCGCTTTTGACACTTGGCTTTATCCGTACCTGCGTATCGCGCCCGGCCTTCTTCTGCACGTATTCCCCGGACTTTGTAAATAGTACCAACCGCCCTGGAAACCCTGTGCCTCCCGTTTTGGTGAAAACGGCCTCCAGATCCACCTCCTGCAGCAGAAAGTCTAACGCAATCCAGACGCTTCCTTCGATCTCCTGTGCTACGGGATACCCCATTTCCTGGGACACCTCATTCACCGTATAGGAGGTACTGCCAAACGGATAACAAAAGACCTGTGTCGGAGTAGTCAGCAGCACCAGATCCTCATAGCGATCCACATACAGTCTGGGCAGAAACCGCTCCTGCACCATCTCAAGGGGCAGATATACCCGTTCCTCCAATACCTTCCCCCGCTCCGAGGAAAGCTCTGTGTCTAACACAACCACCACCTCGTCCTCGCCTGCCTCATAATACTGCCCCAGACTCATGACCTCCTTCGTCGGCGTATTCTGCTCTACCCAAATGCCAATCCAAAAGGCGGCCAAAAAGCCTGCCAGTATCAAGACAACCAGTATTCCTCCTGTTATTATCCGTCGTTTCTTCATCGTTACCTCCCTTGTGTGTGTCCTCCAAAAAAAGATGATATACCGTCCTCTGACAGTATACCATCTTTTTTTCTGGATGTCATATAATTTCTTTATTAAGTTTTTGGAAATTAATTCGGATGATCTCACCGCAGTCGTCATCCTCTACATCCATCATATAGCTGCTGTCCTCCATCAAACTCCCAAACTCCGGAATCCCGGACAGCTTTTTTCCGTCCTTGTAAATAGCAGCCCCTCTTCCCCACGCATCGCATAAACGCTGTAATAAATAGCGGGTTCTTTCTTCCACCTGTATTCCCCTCCCCTATCGGAAAAGCAGGAGACAGGTGCGTCTTTGCCCAAATCAAACAGGCTCTTTGTGATATGCCGCCTCCCTGCTTTTCCAATCTTTTTTGTTCTGTTCTTCACTGTTTTTAGAAGTGAGAACCCTTTTTAGCCCGAGCCAATGCTTCTGCAAACAGCCTTCTGGCACGGTCAGAGGGACGGCAGACGTCCCCTTCCCAGGGAAAACAATCCCCTGCCCTCTCTGCCCTCTTCCCTTGTGCCTCTGTAGCCAAATTATAAAAATAGTGACAGCGGCTCTGTCTGTGAGTCTCCTTTTCCCTTATTTGAAACCGTTCCAATTCGTCCAGCTTCCACTCGGTTAATTGTGCCACCACTATTTTATCTTCGCAGCGCAGATATTCCGCTAAGCATTCCTCCAACTCGCAGCCAAAATCAATCACATAATACGCATACTCCTCATTCAGCAGTTCCGTCAGACCCTCTGCCGTAATCGCAGGAAACAAATCAGCTTTTCCCTTCCATCCAGTATGACAGAGTTTTTCCGTCAGCTCCTTTTTGCAGGATGTATGTGCATTACCGGAAAGCCGTGCCAAAAACCGGCTACAGTCCCCATGACGATTGTATTCCAGATAGGCAACGGACTTTCCTGTCGCCTCTGCCAGATAAAATGTAAGTAAAAGACTGATGTGGGTGACGCCGGCTCCTGGATGTGTTCCTATCAATCCAATCACCCGCTTCCCAAAGGAGACAGCATTTGTCTTTTTCTTTTCTTTATCTGACCATTTTAACCATTTCGGCCCTCTAAAGCCATTTGTCTGTTCCAGCTCCTCCAAAACTCCAAGCAGCCGTTCCATGCCCGGACGATGCTTTGGATCGGGCTGCAGACAATTTTTCACAAGCCTCCATAGCTTCCTGGTACAAGGATACCGTCCATTCTCCCACGTTTTTGTAGAAGCAGAAAAAACAGTACCTGTGAGCAAAAAATACAAAAGGCTGCCAATCTCATAGATATCGCTGTACGCTCCGGCTGTTTTATCCTGGTACAGCTCCGGCGGCGCATAGCCCCCTGTCCCTAAATACAGCTCCGGCACACAGCTTTCTTCTGTTTTTTCTGGCTGGACGGCTGAACCAAAATCGATCAGCCGAACCGTTCCCTCGGACAGCATAACATGCTCTGGTTTTAAATCCAGATAGTAAATAGGCGGATTCTGTTGGTGCAGATATTGGATAATAATACAGATTTGCAGTGAAATGTGAACAATCTGATGTTCCTTTAATCTATCAGAAAGAACCATGTTCTCAAGAGATGTACCTTCTATGAACTCCTCGATCAAATAGAGATACTGATCGTCCTCTTCTACATCATGAAGATACGGCACACCCGGATGCTTTAACCTCTTTAGTATTTCTGCTTCGCCTGCAAGCTGCCGGTAGAAGGGATGACCCTTTCTGATGCGCTTGATCACCCTCCTTGCCTGCAGCTTTACATGCTCCGCCAAAAACACTTCTCCGCTGCCGGCTCCTCCCAGCATTGTTTCGATACGGTATTTCCCTAACCAGATAATAGGCGAATATCCTCCTTTCCGTCTCCTGCCATCATTATACAGGAAGTTTATCCCAATTTCAACCATAATTTTCTTGTTATTATAACGAAATTACAGGTAATTTTTGTAACATTTTGACGAAATCATTCTCCAGTTATTTACAAAACTGTTTATTATTGATATGGAATTAAAGATTGACTTTATTCGCTTTTTCCCTTATACTCTAAACAAGCATACTCGTTCAGACTGCAATCTATTTGGAAAGGATGTGATTCCATGCGGCTGGAAAAGCTAAGTGAAAATCAAATTCGCTGTACCCTTGATCGGGAGGATCTGGTTACAAGAGGACTTCGTCTGAGTGAACTGGCCTACGGAACGGAAAAGGCAAAGGAGCTTTTTCGTGATATGATGCAGCAGGCCTCCTATGAATTTGGATTTGATGCGGAGGATCTCCCATTGATGATAGAAGCAATCCCGGCATCCTTGGATCGTTTGATTCTTGTCATTACAAAGGTAGAAGATCCGGATGAGTTAGACACCCGTTTCTCCAAATTTTCCCCTGACCCGCTGGCGGAAGACGACTATGAGGATCTTGACGATCCGGTGGATGATTTATTGGAGTGTCTCGGACATCCGGATAGCTATATGACGACCTCGGAGACAGACCCGGCAGAAGCGGACTTTATCCCTCTCCCGGACTGCCTTGGCCTCCCGACCAATAAAAAGGCCGACCAAGCGGCCTCTGAGAAGCCAAAGCGCAAGACAACGCCTGACATGATGAAGGTCTATACCTTTTCTTCTTTGTCTGATATCAGTGCCGTTGCTATCCGGCTGATCGATTTGTATCATGGAGAAAACCGCGTATATAAAAACACACATACAGGAACCTACCACCTGGTACTGTTCCGTTCGGAACATACGACGGAGGAATTCGGTAAGGCATGCAACCTTCTGTCGGAATATGCCCGCCAGGAGCGTACTACTTATGCGACTCTGGCTCACATGGAGGAGCATTACGAACCGATTCTGCGTCAGGACGCATTGGCGATACTGGCCGTTTTATAGTAAACTAGAAGCTGGCTTTGCCGGATTCTCTGCCTGCGGCGGACTGCGAAAGTAACAGCAAAAAAACAGGGCGATGTGCAGTCGCCCTGTTTTTTTTGCTGTTGGATACCTTCTGATGCTTCTTATCTCGTTGCCAGATAATCATTTAAGGTCTCTACCAGATCATCTACATCGATCATATGCGCCATTGCTGCCTCCTCCAAGGATTCTCCCTGTGCGGACGGGCATCCTACGCAGTGCATCCCGGCCTCCATCAAAAGCGGGATTGTCCCCTGATCCAAGCGGATAATATCCGATATAATCATATCCTTTGTTACTTGAGCCATGCCTGTCACCTCCGTTTCCTCACGCTTCTTGCGGCACCGTCCTCACGCCGTGCCTGCAAGCCCGAACGCAGCCTTTTCTCCGGCTGTTTGTACGCTGACCGCCCTATGCGCGTTTTCCCTTGTGTATCCTGCCTGTAAAACGGCTGCTCTCTGCCGCCCTTCCTGCTGAATACCTATTCCACATTATAAGCGAAAGCTCTGCTATCGTCAAGGCTCTTCTTACAGATCAATCCTCCCCTTCGTCCTCCCCCCAGGCGGCAGAGGTCGTATCATCTAAATTTTCTTCTGTCTCGCCACTGTTTCTGCCAAATCTCTCTTCACCGGAACCATCTTCTGACGGTTCGTCCGTCTCCCCGGAGCTATCCTCTCCGCCCGAAGCATCATCGTCCTCCCAGTCGCTATCTCCATCGCTCCAGCCATCGTCCCAATCGCCGTCTCCATCTTCCTCATCCCAGCCATCGCTCCAATCGCTGTCTCCATCCTCATTGCTCCAATCATCGTCTCCCTCGTCATCGCCCCAGTCGTCGCTCCAATCACCGTCTCCATTCTCATCGCCCCAGTCGTCGCTCCAATCGCCGTCTCCTTCCTCATCGCCCCAGTCGTCGCTCCAATCACCGTCTCCATTCTCATCACCCCAATCGTCCGCTTCCTCGTCGCCCGGATCGGTTTCCTCGGGATCTGACTCGTCCGGCTCTGTTTCCTCCGGATCCTCCTCTACCGGCGGCAACGGCTCCAACGGTGCGCCCTCTTCCTCCGGGATCTGATAAACCGGCAGCTCCAGCGCTTCCCTTCCCTGATGCAGCTCCTCCATAAAAGCATTCCAAATCAGCAATGGCTCTGTCTGTTCCGGGAGGCGCTCCAACGAACGGGGCAAATCATAGCCTACCCAGACACTGGTCGTATAATAAGCCGTAAAGCCTACAAACCATTTGTCTCTTTGATCGTTGGTCGTTCCAGTCTTTCCGGCGCATGGCATTTCCTTTAGCTGCCCCCTTCGTCCTGTCCCGCTCTTCATCGCCTCTACCAGACAGTAGTTCATTTTCTCTACCGCCTCTTCCTGATAAATCCTGTCCTCCTCCCAAAGCGCCTCTGATACAAGAACAGTGCCTTCTGCATCCATGATTTTTACAATACAGGTAGGCTCTCTGTAAATCCCCCGGTTTTCCAGAGCGGCAAAGGCCGACGCCATCTCTACCGGACTCACCCCATGCGTCAGGCCGCCAAGCGCTGCTGCCAGGTTATAATCCTCTTTAGACAATCTGGAAAAATTCATATTTAACAGATAAGAAAGTCCCTTCGCCGGTGTCAATTCCTCTAGCAAATCCCAGGCTACGGTATTCTTGGAAACGGCTACTGCACGGAGAATGGAAACCTCCCCGGCATACACTCCGTCTACATTCCGCGGGCCATCCTCCCGCTTCTTGTCCTCTACTACATCCTGAGGCGCATACCCCTGTTCAAAGGCCGGCGTATATACCACCAACGGCTTAATGCTGCTCCCTGGCTGTCGGTAGCTTTGAAATGCCCGATTTAAGGTATAGCCCGGCAGCTCCTGAGAACGTCCTCCCACGATAGCTACCACCCGTCCAGTATCGTTGTCTATGGTTACGGCTGCCCCCTGAAGCTCATAGACACCTTCCTCGTTCTGTCCGTTTTCTCCTGCCAGGCCCTCATCCACGGACCTTTGCAGCTCCTTTTGCAGCTTTTGATCCATCGACGTATAAATCCGGTAGCCCCCGGTATACAGCGAAGTCTGGCATTCTCGGTACAGCTCCTGGTAACGCTCTAAATACTCCTCTTCCTCCTCGTCATCTGAAAATGTATACTGAAAGGAAAACCCTGCCCGCTTCATAAAAGCCCGCACAGCACAGTCGTATACAAATGTTTCTACATAATTATTTTTTGTCCGCTTTTTCTTACACAGTACAATCTCCTCTTGCTTTGCTGCCTTTTCTTCCTCCTCCGACAGCTTCCCATCCAATACCATCTGATGCAGAATACGATTCCGCCGCTCTACTGTATTGTCTGGATTCTGATATGGGTCGTAGAGATTCGGACTGTTGGGGATCGCACAGAGAAATGCCTGCTCGGATAAGGTCAGATCCTGAACACTTTTGTCAAAATAACCGAAGCTGGCCGCCTGGATTCCATAAAAGCCATTGGAAAAATAAATATTATTGAGATAAAATTCCATGATTTTTGCTTTGGAATACTTCTTTTCCAGTTCCATTGCGATAAACATTTCCTTGAGCTTCCGCTCCCAGGTTTCCTCATGCGTCAGGAAAATGTTGCGGGCAAGCTGCTGTGTAATGGTGCTTCCTCCCTGCGTGATCTCGCCCTTATTCTCTATCAACGCCCAGGCAGCCCGGGCAATTGCCTTAAAATCCAATCCCCTGTGTCGGTAAAATTTTTTATCCTCAATGCTGATCATCAGCTCTATCGTCTCCGCCGGAATATCCTGCAGACTGATATAATAGACGTCCTTTTCTCCCTTTAAAGCAGAAATCAGATTCCCGTCCTTATCGTAGACTAAGCTTGTTTCTGCCTGGCGGAAGGTATCCTCATTGCTTGCCTCAACCAAACGCCTGGCTTCCTTTTGCATCTCCTGAAAGCGCACTCCATAGCAGGCATAAAACCAGACTCCTGCTGCCAGCATGACTGCCAATAAGCCCAGGAAAAAATACCCCGCTATCCGCCGTATTCTTTTTTTCCCTCCAGATTTTTTATTCCCGGATTTTTTATTCTTGTTTTTTTTCTGTCCCATTCTGTTTTGTCCCTTTCCTGTCTGTGCGCTTCTATCCCTGCCAAAGCATTTCCCTTCTTGACAATCCTTCCTTCTTATTATATGATAGTCTGCGGCAGAAAATTTGAAACAGCGGCAACGCTGGATTCTGCCACGTCAGTTCGAGACCTTCCTGACGGAAAACGCCATACGGCTTTTTCAAACAAAACTAAAGGAGAGAAAACACATGAAACACTCAAAAAGCGCAATGTATGTTGCACACGCCGCGATTATCACGGCGCTCTACGTCATTCTGACCTACCTGGCCTCCTGGCTTGGTCTGGCCAACGGGGTAATCCAGGTTCGCTTCTCCGAAGCCCTGACGATTTTGCCCGTCTTTACCCCAGCCGCTATCCCCGGACTGTTTCTGGGCTGTCTGCTCAGCAACATCCTGACCGGCTGTATTCTCTGGGACGTTCTTTTCGGCAGCCTTGCTACCCTGCTTGGCGCCCTCGGAACCTATCTGCTGCGCAAGGTGTTGATCAAGGGAAAGCCGTTTCTGGCTCCGCTTCCTCCGATTCTCGCCAATACGCTGATTGTCCCGTTTATCCTTAGCTATGCTTACTTCGTAGAGGATACCATTCCGTTCCTGATGCTGACCGTTGGTCTGGGAGAGGTTATCTCCTGCGGTATCCTGGGTACGGTACTGATGCTGTCTCTGCAAACATATAAACATATCTTATTTCCATCCTAACCATAAAGGGGCATATCAGAGGCGGGATTCCATCCCTCTCTCATATGCCCCCGGCAGGTGACAGCAACAAGTTCTGCCTCTTAGCTGCTCTGCCTCATTTTTCTGTTATACCCTCCTGCTTCGCAGGCTTTTCCTCTTTCTTTGCTCCATCTGTTTCCTGTTCTCCCTCCCCGGAGGTTCCCTCTGAGGGAAGATCCTCTGGCGGCAGATAAGGCGTCACCTCATGGCTGACATGGTTGCTGATCAAATCCTGCTCTAAAATATCCCTTGAGGTTTGCTTTAACTTCACTGCCTTTTCATAATCCTCATAATACTCCTCAATCGGCAGCTCCTCCCCGGTTCCGATGGCCCAGGCACGACTGCCCTCAAACAAGCCCTCTCTGGAAATCTCAAACATCACACCATCCTTGGCAAAGGAGCCCTCAAACAAATACGCCGTAAACGCTACAAAGCCCTCCTCTGCATTATACAAATCACGTCCCAAAATATACGGATGATCCAACTCCAAATTCATCAGATTCGCGATAGTCGGCAGAAAATCCACCTGTCCTCCGATAGTGGAAACCGTCTCTGCATAGCCGATTCCCGGGATATGGATGATTAACGGAATACGGAACATTTCGTCATAATCATACTCTCTGCCCAGCCATTCGCTGACATAAATCTCATTGTCGTCCATGTTTTTATTCAGGCCATGATGATCTCCGTAAAATACCAGCACCGAATCCTCATACAAATCCCTCGCCTTTAGCTCCTCGATGAAAACAGCAATCGCCTGATCCGTATAATGCACTGTCTGTAAATAGCTGCCGAACTTCGTCCCCTCATGCTCCTCCGTTAACCGGATTTCGGAAAGCTCCTCCGGAAGCTGATAAGGATGGTGGTTGGTCAGCGTAACCAAAAAGGAGAAAAACGGCCCCTCCTGCTCCTCCATCAACGCCGCTGCCTGACGAAACATCGACTTATCGGAAATTCCCAGTCCGATTTGATCGCTATCATCCAAATCCTCTATACTATAGTATTCGTCAATTCCCTGATAAGGATACGCATAGTTTCGGTTCCAGAAATCGCCCAGATAGCCGTGTACCCCAAAGGTCGAATACCCCTTTTCCTTGAGCATCCAAGGCAACCCGTCATACGTATTGGTCTGGTACAGCTCATAGCACTCCCGATCAATCACCGGATACAAGCTGTTCAGAGTAGCAAACTCGGCATCTGCTGTATTTCCCTTTCCAATCGTCGCATAATAATGGTCAAAATAAATCGTATCTTTTTTTAATAGCTGGTTCAGATTCGGCATCAGCTCCTGCCCCTCGTATTCTGCCTGCAGCATCATGCTCTGCAGCGCCTCAATCTGTACCAGAATCAGATTCTTGCCTTCTGCCAGCCGATGTCCCTTTTTGGCTGTTGCTATTACCATATCTTTTCCTGACGGATCAGACTGCCCGACTTGTCCTGGCTGTTCACTTTGATTAGACTGCCCGAATCCAGCCTGATCTGCCTCTCCGTCTCCTGTCGTTCCCTGACTGATTCCGCCCGGAGTACCGGATAGCCCGCCCTGCAAACCACCGCCTGAAACTCCGTTTATATTCCCGTCAGGAGCATTTCCGCCAAACTTCTCTACCGTCTCCTGTACCAGCTCCTGCACCTCTGGATAATCGCTTACCTCTCCGAGCGCCTCAAGTACCTCCTCCTCCGGTATCTCCTCCCGGCTCCACGGCTCTGTTGCCGCCAGATAAATATCCGATACGGGCTGATTTATGACACGAATGTCATTT
>CASCWU010000030.1 GCA_949155905.1 uncultured Lachnospiraceae bacterium | reverse complement strand
GGTCAGAATAATACTTTGCCGGTAGCCTTGTTCATACAAATGCTCTGCTGCAATCTGGCCTACTCTGTCATCCCGGATATTCACAGAGCTGTATTTGTCAGAAAATCGGTTATATAAAACAATCGGAATCAAGGCTTGGATGCTGTCTAAATACGCCAAATCCTCGTCACTGGCGTTGGCAATGATCGCCGCATGGAACTGATTGCCCCGTTCTAAGGAAGCCTCCTGGCATAGCTCACGGTTTTTATATGGATAAATCACCACCTCAATATTGGACTGATTCTCCTGTATCCGTTCCTGCAATCCAGCCAAAAATCTGGCAAGCATCGCGCGCCGGAAATCAAAGCTCCAAAACAGGGCAACCACCAGCTTATCCTTCTCTCCCTCTTTGAGCTTTTTGGCAGAAATATTCGGACGGTACTGGAGCTTACGCATCGCTTCCCATACCCGCTTTTGCGTCTCCTCCGAAATTTTCCGCTCCGCCGCTTTGCCGTTGATAATAATGGATACCGTACTAAACGATACCCCGGCTAACTGTGCCACATCCTTAATGCTTGCCATATTGTGTCCCCCACTTTCTTTTTGTAAGGCCTTCTCCTTCTGCTTCTTTATTATAGTGTATTTTCCCAAAAAAGACAATGTAATTCTTGCAAGTTTTCCCCTAGTTGTGATACACTGGTAATAGTGTTGTATTGATTTAACTGGAAAGCAAAAAAGAGGGAGGAACTATGAACATAGGATTTGACAATGATAAATATGTAAGGCTGCAATCCGAAAAAATCCAGGAACGGATTGGGCAGTTCGGGGACAAGCTTTATTTGGAATTTGGCGGAAAGCTTTATGACGATTACCATGCATCCCGCGTCCTTCCGGGCTTTGCCCCGGACAGCAAGCTGCGGATGCTGCTTCAGCTAAAGGATCAGGCAGAGGTTGTGATCGCTATCTGCGCCGTTGATATGGAAAAAAACAAGGTCAGGGAGGATTTAGGTATTACCTATGACAGCGAGGTGCTGCGGCTGATTCAGGTATTTCAGGATTTAGGGCTTTTAGTCGGCAGTGTTGTAATCACCCGTTATACCGGGCAAAAGGCGGCGGATCGCTTCCGCCGGAAGCTTTCTGAGATAGGCATCCCGACCTATCTCCATTATCCGATTGAAGGCTATCCGACGAACGTCCCGTTGATTGTCAGCAAAGAGGGCTATGGGAAAAACGACTATGTCCAGACCTCCAGACCGTTGGTTATCGTTACGGCGCCCGGACCTGGCAGCGGCAAAATGGCCGTTTGCCTGTCTCAGCTCTACCAGGAGCATACTCGCGGCATTCAGGCAGGCTATGCCAAGTTTGAGACCTTTCCGGTCTGGAATCTGCCGTTAAAGCACCCGGTTAACCTGGCCTATGAGGCAGCAACTGCAGATTTAAACGACGTCAATATGATCGATCCATTCCATCTGGAAAGCTATGGGGAAACTACGGTCAATTATAACCGTGACGTAGAGATTTTTCCGGTGATGAATGCTATTTTTGAACGGATTTACGGCACCAGCCCTTATAAATCTCCTACGGATATGGGCGTTAATATGGCAGGCTTTTGCATTATGAATAACGATGCCTGCAACGAAGCCTCCCGCCAGGAAATCATCCGCCGCTACTGCCAGGCACAGGTAGACGTACTAACCGGCAAGGCAGAGCCGTCGGAGGTCTACAAAATCAATCTGCTTATGGAGCAGGCCAAGGTAGTGCCGACCGACCGAGCCGTTTTATCGGCAGCCAATGACAGAGCCAGGCTTTTAGACTGTCCCTGTGCCGCCCTTGAACTGGCCGATGGTACGTTGATTACCGGAAAAACCACAGATTTATTAGGCGCCCTTTCTGCTGTACTGCTCAATGCCCTAAAGCAATTAGCGGGTATTTCGGATGAAGTGATGCTGATTTCTCCGCATGCCATTGAGCCTATCCAAGAGCTGAAAACCCGGTATTTAGGAAGCCGTAATCCAAGACTGCACCCAGAGGAGGTGCTGATCGCCCTTTCTATTTCTGCTGCCAGTGATGCCACTGCAAAGCTGGCCTTAGATCAGCTTCCAAAGCTCGCTGGCTGTCAGGCGCATGTTTCTGTCCGCCCGTCCTCTTCGGATCGTTCTACGATGAAAACATTAGGAATCGTACTGACATGCGAACCGCTGCGCTAACCTGACTGTCTGCTTCCGGCAGACATGTGGAGAGGGCTATTCTGCAAATACATGAAAAACCGGCGGTTTTTGCTGACAAGCTTCAAAACCGCCGGTTTTTTCTGAATCAGTTTAATCGTTCTAATCGTCCTAATTGTTCTATCATAGCTCGGCTGCTAATAATTTTCGGCATGTACCTCAAAGTAGGCCTGCGGATGAGCGCATACCGGACAAACCTCCGGTGCCTCCGTACCGACAACAATATGTCCGCAGTTCCGGCATTCCCAAACCTTTACCTCACTCTTACGGAATACCTCCTGCATCTCTACATTCTTTAACAAGGCACGATACCGTTCCTCATGATGCTTTTCGATCTCTGCTACCATCCGAAACTTCTCTGCCAGCTCAGGAAAGCCCTCTTTCTCTGCGGTCTCGGCAAAACCAACGTACATATCCGTCCATTCGTCATTTTCGCCGTTTGCAGCAGCCTCCAGATTCTGCACTGTATCCCCGATTCCGTTTAGCTCCTTGAACCACATCTTGGCATGTTCCTTCTCGTTGTCAGCTGTCTTTTGAAACAATGCTGCAATCTGCTCAAAGCCTTCCTTTTTTGCCTTGGAAGCAAAGTACGTATACTTATTCCTGGCCTGTGATTCCCCTGCAAAGGCCGCCTCCAGATTCCTCTCTGTCTGCGTACCTGCATAACGGTTTGCTTTTTTGGTTTCTTCCATTTTTTACCTTCTCCCTTCTTGCTTTCACCTCTAACGGTCTTTTTATTATATCCCTTTTCTCTGACAGCGTCAATCTCCAAACCTAGAAAAAAGCAGCCTTATCGGCCGCTTTTTCCCAGTGTGTGTTCGTTTTTATAAAAAAACAGCGTTTTACCAAATGGTATCTATCGCTATTCCTCTATCTGCATACTTCCAAGAATACATACTTTCTTGAAAGCATACTTCTTTGGAAGAAACTCTCGCTTTGTTTGCCGTTTCCTATAACCTCCAACGCCTATACACGTTTTGACAATACCTCCGTTTCGTACTGCTCCACTTCGGCAAACCAGTCTTCCTTTTGCGGTACGTTGTTACACTCACAGAAATAATTCCAGACATCGCCTGCCGGATACAGCTTTAATTCCTCCTGCAGCACCATCAGCTTTGTGAAATTTCTCTCCTCTTGCAGTCTTGCCAGTTCGGCATGCGGAGTCAGCAGAGCGGAAAGCAGAGCCTTTTGCATATTTCTCATTCCTGTCACCCAGGCAGCAATCCGGTTGATGCTGGCATCAAAAAAGTCCAAAGCCAATACGACCTTTTCCGGACCGTTGGCTACAATCTCCTTTGCAATCTCTTTGGTTTCATCATCAAGACGCACTACATGATCGCTGTCCCAACGGACGCCCCGGGTTACATGCAGAGCTACCTTATCTGCAAACAGCAGCATAGAAGAAATCTTATCGGATACGAGCTCTGTCGGATGATAGTTACCATTATCCAACAGACACAGCACCTTCCCGCCGCTGTTGGCCGCATAGTTCATACAGAACTCATGAGAGCCTACCGTATAACTTTCAAAGCCAATGCCGAATACCTTTGATTCAATCGTTACAATGACCTTGTCAGGATCGTAATCAATCGCCAAAATCTGATCCAGGGAATCCTTAAAACGCGTCCGCGGAGCCAGCCGGTCAGCCGGTACATCCTTCAATCCGTCCGGAATCCAAATATTCATCGTACACGGAGTACCAAGCTCCTCTGCAAAATACTGGGAAATCCGTAAGCAGGCCTTTCCATGCTCAATCCAAAAACTCCGAATTTCTGGATCTTCACTGGATAATGTAGCATTCTCTGACTTTGGATGAGAAAAATAAGTTGGATTAAAGTCCAGTCCCAGTCCCCGTTCCTTGGCAAACTCAACCCACTTTTTAAAATTCTTTGGCTCAAGCTTATCCCGATCTACTGTTTCGCCGTCTTCAAAAATCGCATAGCTTGCATGAAGGTTGATCCGATGCTTGCCTGGAATCAGGCTTAATGCCTTATCGATATCTGCCATCAGCTCTTCTGGTGTCCTGGCCTTTCCCGGATAATTGCCGGTGGTCTGAATACCGCCGGAAAGCTCGCCTGCTCCCTCAAAGCCCTGTACGTCATCCCCCTGCCAGCAGTGCATGGAAATCGGGATTCCTGCCAATGCCTTTAATACCTCGTCGGTATCCACGCCTACCGCCCGGTAAGCCTCTCTTGCCGCCTCATAGCGTTCCTTTGTTGTCATACTACCATCCTCCTAATTTTTTATTATCATTTTTCCTCTATTTTGTAGATTTCCCATTAAGCTTGACTTATTTTTGCATATTTTATTTCTATGGCTCAATCACTTTAATCTGGAAGGAATCATGAATACAGCTTCTGGCCTCCGCTACACTGGCAAACACTCCGTCCTGGAGCATCTGAGCAGTCAGATTGCCGATTGCCGTCGCCTCCGTCGGACCGGCATGAATCACCTTTCCCGTACTCTCTGCCGTCAGACGATTCAGATAATCTGCATTGGCGCCGCCGCCTACGATATGAATCGCCGGATATGTCTTGCCCGCCATCTCTTCGATTTCCTTTACCGTGTCGCCGTAGCAGTGCGCCAGACTGCGATAAATCACCCTTGCCAGCTCGCCTGGTGTCTCTGGTACCTGCTGCCCGCTTCCTTTGCAAAACCGCTTTACCTCTTCGATCATACTAACAGGCGCCAAAAAGCAGTCGTCATTACAGTCCACTAAGGATTCTATCGTGGCTGCCTCTGCCAGCTCACAAAGCTCTGCAAAGGAATAGGCATCCGCCAGCTCGTGACGTACCGACTGAATCATCCACAATCCCATGATATTTTTCAGGTAACGGAACCGATATTCATAGCCGCCTTCGTTGGTAAAATTTAACTGACAGCTTTTTTCGGAGCAATCTGCCTCCCGTCTCTCTACGCCCATCAACGACCAGGTGCCGGAGCTGATATATACCGAGTCCGTATCGCCCATCGGTACTGCCAAAACAGCAGACGCCGTATCGTGCGTCCCTGGCAGCACTACGGTACAGTCAAAACCGACTTCTTTTTGAATCTCCTCCGAAAAACGCCCGACCACTGTCCCCGGCATAGAAAGCGGCAGGAAGATTCGTTCCGGGTATCCGAGCAGCCGGATTAGCTCCCTGTCCCAATCCTTGGTCTGCGGACTGACAAGCTGTGTGGTACTGGCGTTCGTATACTCAAACCTCTTCTCCCCGGTCAGCCGGAAATGAAAATAATCTGGTATCATCAGCATACTTTCTGCCTGCTCCAAGTATTCCGGCGTCTGCTCTTTGACTGCCATCAACTGATAAATCGTATTAAAAATCTGCTTCTGGATTCCGGTTCTTGCATACAGCTCTTTCAGGGAAATCCGCTCATAGACCTGTTCATCCATCCCCTTTGTCCGTTCATCCCGGTAGCTGACTGTCGAGCCTAACACACGATCCTCCCGATCCAAAAGGACAAAATCAACCGCCCAGGTATCAATTCCCATTGTCACAGGAATTTTGCCGATTCGTCTGCATTCCTTTAAGCCCTCTAAAATAGAGCAAAACAGTCCTTCCAGATCCCAGCATAAATGACCGTCCTTTTTTGCTGGCCCGTTCTCAAACCGGTAGATCTCCTCGTAGCACATCCTTCCGTCCTGCATATAGCCCAAAATATGTCTGCCGCTGGAAGCCCCGATGTCTACCGCTAAATAGTAATTCATACAGCCGGTATCCTCCCTTCTCTCTTTTTGAATAAGATGTCCTTCTGCCTTCTATTTTATCTTATATCCGGCCATAAAAACAGGACGCGCCTTGTCGTCTGGTGCGTCCTTATTTGTCTTATTACAACCGCTCTGTCCGGTATTCCCTGGGAGAAACGCCGAAACGCCCCCGGAAAATCCGGTAAAAATAGCTGGTATTATCATAGCCGACCTTTTCCGAAACCTCGGCTATTGGTATCCGGGTAGTGCGCAACAAAAATTCCGCCCGGTTCAGGCGCTTGTTCTGCAACAACTCTTTAAAATTTTTACCGCATACTTGCTTGATACGTCTGCTTAGCCAGGGCAAATCATAATTCATCGCCGCTGCCAGCTCCGCTAAGGAAGCGTCCCGGTAATGCTCCTCTATGTAGCGCAGGACTGTAAACATCAAATCCTGCTCTCCTGCCCGCTCCTCCTGATCAATCCGATCCGTATAATGGAGCAAATGCTGAAACAGCAAGCCCATCGTCAACTGATTGACGCTTCGTTTGTCCGGCTGGTTTTCTAAAATCGACCAGATCATATTTTCCATCAGGTTCTGTACCGGAAGTACATCCGCTACCCGAAAATGCAGAAAGCTTCCGTAACGCTTTCCTTCGCCTAAGAGACATTCGATCAAAAACTGCCGGAACTGACTGTTTTCCTCTCCTAACAGATCGAATACCCGGTCAAAAAACTGAGGCAGCACGATAAAATTGACCGCGATATCCGTCCGTCCTGCCGGAAGAATCTCCTGTGTGGCATTTTGGTTTAGAAACAACAGCTCCCCGGCACGCAGGACAACCTCCCGCCCGTCAATGATATGTGTCGTGCTGCCGGTACACATATAGATGACTTCGATATAATTATGACGGTGCTTTGGGAAATAGGCAAACCTGGTATGAGGTCGGATCTGGATCAGCCTTCCTTTTTCCAACAGCTTTTCACAGTCTACGACCATATCCTTTTGATCTGTATAACGCCCTCTGTCTATCTCCGTCCTGCCGTCTAGGAGCGCTTGTTCTTCTTCTGTCACCAGGCTCAGACGCTTTAGTATATCCTCCTTCATCGCCGCTATCACTCCAGTTCTACAAAGGAAATCGCCTCGTCATAGGTATTGTGTCCGGTTTCAATCACTTCACCGTCTGCATATAGCAGCAGAGAATCCAATCCATAATGCTCCAAAAACGTATTGACCACACAACCAATCAAAAGCAGCTCGCCTGCTGTTCCCGTGTTTTGCAGCCCATCCATATATTCCTTAGACAAATCCAGGATGCCCTTCTCCTGGTCAAAGCTTTTGACTGTCACACCCTCTGGAATCGCTTGCTCTGCCGCCAGCTGTGCAACAATCGCCTCCGGGGTATCCTCTAACATCATGGAACTGGTCAAAAATCCGTCTGCTGTTTCATTCGGCAAATAGAGCGTCACCTCTGCCTTTTCCAGTTTCTCCTGTTTTGGCGGTTCCTTCTCCTCTCCTGGCTCCTCCTGTTCTATCGGAAGCTCATCTACCGGCGTTTCGCTTTTACAGGAAGCCAGCACCAGCCCTATCAGTCCGGCCAGCAGCAGCACTCCTGCTATCTTATTCCACTTATCCTTCATCGCCTTACCCCCATTCTGTCCTGTTCCTGCAAGATTTCCTTATCCTAAGACAAGTCCTCCTGCCTTTGTTTTTGCATGTCTTTATTTTAGACGTTCTGCCGCACGATTACAAGAAACAAAACCTTACAATTTTATGAATTTACAGCCTCTTCTTGCTCTTTTGCTTCTTGCTCTTTTGCTTCCCGTTCCTTCATCAGCTCCTTGAGCTTTTCCAGTGCGTCATGAATGCCTCCTACCTCATTGATCAGCCCTTCTTTCACGGCATCCTCACCTACCAGAATCCGCCCCAAATCCTTGGTCATCTCTCCGGTCTCCATCATCATTGCCTCAATCTGCTCCTGGGTAGTATTGCTGTGGCTTGCAATAAATCCGGTAATCCGATCCTGTATCCGTTTAAAATAGTCATAGGTCTGCGGCGCACCGATGACCATTCCGCTCATCCGCACCGGATGAATCAGCATCGTGCCAGTCGGTACAATAAAGGAATAATCTGCAGATACGGCTAACGGCACACCAATGGAATGGCTTCCGCCCAATACCAGAGATACCGTAGGAATGCTCATAGAGGCAATCATTTCTGCAATCGCCAGTCCGGCATCCACATCCCCGCCCTGAGTATTTAATACCACCAGCAATCCGCCTACGTCCTTGCTTGACTCCAGCTCCGCCAATTTTGGCAGCACATGCTCGTACTTTGTCGTCTTGCTGTTGCCTGGTGCATTTTCATGTCCCTCAATCTCACCGATAATCGTCATCAAATAAATCTGTTTTTCGTGTCCTTCATCCAATACGACCTGTCCGAAATCCTCGATCTGGCTGTCATCCCTGTTCTGTTCTGCCATTTTTTCATCTCCTTACGTTTTTTTGCCAAACGCACAAACGCCAGCATACTTAGTATATGCTGACGTTACATTTTCATTCTGTTTTTTTCATTCTGTTTTTTCATTCTGTTTTCAGAAGATTATGATTTTTCTTTTCTCTGTTCCAATGCAGGCAAACGGCTGATTTCTCCGCAAAAATCCGTCTCCAACGCTTCCCGTACAAGCTCCGGTTCCCCGGTCATAGACAAAATCCACATCAGCTTTGTATAAACTGCCTCGGAAGTCATGTCATAGGCCGATATCATCCCCAGACGATTCGCCAGAACACCCACCTCATACGTATGAAGGTTGACCCCATCGTAAACACACTGTGTCGCCATCACTACCGGAATCCCCTTTCTGATGAGAGCAGTCAGCTTGTCCGTCAGAGCCTTGTCCGCCACCGGAATCCCTCCGAGGCCAAAGCCTTCGATCACTATGCCCTGATACTGTTCCTGCTCCAGATAGTCCAGCAGGCCTGCATGAAACCCCGGCGTCATCTTCAGCAGGAAAATCTGGATTTTACGGTTCTGCTCCTCCTCCGAATGGCTTTTCATACGCTCTAACAGCCTTTTTGCCGACTCGCTTAACGGCTGATGGAGGTTCGCATACTCCTCCGTCAAATACACTCTTTGATCCTTAATCACCCCGACATAAGGATAATTACAACTGATATAGGCGTCCAGATCGACAGAACTTCTTTTATAAGTACGGGTTCCGTTCATGATTTTATCATGGAATACTACAAATACTCCGGCCAGTCTCGGATCGGAGGCTGTAATCACCGCATCGATCAGATTAGCCGGTCCATCGCTTTCAGCCTGCTCCATTGGAAGCTGGGAGCCGGTCAGGACAATCGGTTTTTCTACTCCGATAAACAAATAAGACAGCATCGCGGCACTGTAGGACATCGTATCCGTCCCATGCAGCACGACAATTCCGTCATAGTCCGGCAGCCCGTTTCGGATCGCCTGCGCAAGCTGTTCCCAGTCGCTTGGCACAATGTTGCTGCTGTCCTTGGTAAATACAGTCTCAATCGTCACCTCACAGGCACCCGCCAGCACGGCCAGTTTATCGAATAACGCTGTACGGATATCCCCCGGCACCAGTCCATCCTCCGTCTGCCGGGAGGCTATCGTTCCTCCCGTTGTGAGCATCAGTATTGTTCGCACGTTCTTTTCCTCGTTTCTGTTTTCTGTTCTTAGAATTCTCTTTCTTTCAGTATAGCACCTTTTCTATCGAAAGAAAAGAAAAATTGTCAATCCTCCGCCTTTCCAACCACTCCCTTTTCCCGATCATAATAATAAACCTCATTCGACAAATATTCCTCCTCCGGTACCTGGCTTTCGTTTATCTCCTGGACAACCTCCCGCAATTCCTCTGGTTTATATTTCTCGCAAAACGGAACCGCAATAAATTCATGGATGCTGCTCGGCAGCAGATACAGGCTGGCATCCAGCCGCTCTGCCAGCTCCGACAATACAGAGGGATACAAAATAGCCGCTGCTCCGTAAACGCCTGACGTATTGCTGATCAAATACATCGGTATCCCGACCGGCTCTATCTCCAGCAAATCCTCCAGCCGCCGTATCTCCTGCGGAAAAAGCCTCGGGGTATTTTCCATCGCCAGTCGGCAAAGCTCCTTCAAATCGATTTCCCAGTTTTTCAGATGGCTGTTTCGGACAGGAATACTCCCGGAGGTTCGTTCCTCCTGAAACAGCATGACATGAAAGGTAACTGCCAGATCCAGAAACGGAAGATACGGCACTTGCTCCAGCCATTCCTTATTTTTTTCATAATGCACAAGCCGACAGACCAGCTTTTCCCGTACAGCCTCATAGGAGCTGTCAAGCTTTTGCTCCTTTCCCTCTTCTAACTGCCTTCCCCATGTTTGTTCAATTTCTGCGGCGATATCCTGAAGCCGTCTGCCTCCCTCATATTCCTCTAAATATCGCTCGATATAAATATACGGAACAATTCGTGCCTCCTCTTCCATCACCAAAATACCATGATGCCGTACCCCGTTGTTTCTTTTCAGTACCCGGTATTCAATTCTGCGGCGCGGCTTTCCGGAGCGTATCGCCTGTTCCTCCATCCTCCGGCACAATTCCCTTTTCAAATCCTCTGCAAACCCTTCTACCGTCATTTCCTCCTCCATTCTGCAGACAGCCTTCTGCTGTCTGCGTCATTTGTCATTTTTCCTCCTACTTTCTCTCACTCTTTTTCCTTTGTTTCTCTTTTGTGGAAAAGCCCTGATTTGCCCGATCCGGACAGGACGATACAACAACAGAAAACCAGAATTCAGAAACAGATTATCCTTTCGACTGATACATCCATAGAATACCATAGTATGACATTTTTTTCAAGTATTATTTTCTCTTTTTCTGATATTTTTTTACAATTATATGATAACAAAGTGCCCACAAAAAAACCGCAGGCAGTTCTATAACTGCTTGCAGTTTTTTTGTGGGCTCTCCCCTATTTTGGCTTCCTCCTATTTTAACTTTCCCCACGGCAATGGCGTATCAGCGCTAATCGGCTCTGTCACTCCTACTGTCAGCTCTCCTCTGGCGGTCGGCGGATTATCCTGCCAGCGTTCGGAATCGTCTACCTCGGTCGCCGCCTCTACTGCACGCATCCAGTCTGCACGCTGATCGTGAATCGCTTGTATCCGGAGAACCTCCTTCGGATCAGTCCGGATGGTCAGCTCCTGCTTCAGCGCAGCGACAATCTCCGGCTCCTCCTCAATCCGGTTTTGCAGCTCGT
Source organism: uncultured Lachnospiraceae bacterium (assembly GCA_949155905.1). Lineage (GTDB taxonomy): Bacteria > Bacillota > Clostridia > Lachnospirales > Lachnospiraceae > MGBC131033. The sequence goes on along the minus strand of CASCWU010000030.1, from coordinate 24,580 downwards.
CCGGATCCTTCTCTATATCAAAAAGCATATCCTGCCCTTCATAGCCGTCGTAGGAAATATATTTATAATTTCCTCTCACTGCCATCCGTCCATAGTGATACGGCTCTCCCATATTACGGTAGCCGTCTAACAGCTCGGAAAAAATCACCCGTTCCCCGTCATATTCCTGTTTTCCATGCAGATATTCGCCCAAATCCATTCCATCCGTCTGTGGAAGCCTTTTCGATCCGGCCAGTCCCCACAACGTCGGCCCCAAATCCAGGATACTCGACGGCGATTTGACGACATGTCCCTTCGCGATGCCATCTCCGGCAAAGATCATCGGCACCTTGATGGATTTTTCAAAAAACGTATCCTTTCCAAACAGACTTCGATCTCCTACCTGGTCGCCGTGATCCGACAGATAACAAAATACGTGTTCTGTCCCTCTGCGCCTCGTAAATTCCTCAAACGCCTGCCGTACCTGCCCGATCTGCCTGTCCATCTGCTCGATCAGGCCGCAATAAGCAGCTACACAGCCCTTGGCCACCTCCTTGCTGACGATTCGCCGACGGCGCAGCAGCACGTCGTTCATATAGTCCGGCGTTTCCTGCAACAGCTTAGACGACTCTACCCGAGCCATATATTTCTGAAACAGCTCCGGCGTGGTAATATAAGGAAAATGCGGCCCATAGGTGCCGACTAAAATAAGCTGCGGCTTTTCATGATCCTCCCTCAAATAATCCAGAGCGCTCTGTACCACAACCTGATCGTAGTAAATAACCGGAGATTCCCCTCCGCCGACGACCTGAACCGCTCCCATATCCGCAAAGGTACGTACAAGGACGCCTCTTTGCTCTTGCAGCTTTTTCACTGGACGCGTCCAACTGACCGGTGTCGTATCCAGGGCAATCCGCTTCGTAAAGCCATGCCTCTGATCGGCTCCGACAAAGTGCATCCTGCCGCACAGTACCGTCTCATAGCCAGCCTCTACCAAAGGATGCAGAAAGGTCGGCTGCAAATCCGGCAGCGTATCGTCATTCGTATAAATTCCTGTCCGGTAAGACTGCAGCGTACTCATCATCGCCATCCGCGCCGGGACGCAAAGAGGACACGGTGTATATGTATGGTCAAAGCGAGTCCCCTCCGCCGCCAGTCTATCCAGGTTCGGCGTATCGACGTTCTGCCCGAAATAGCCGGTAAAATAAGAGGTATGCTGATCGCTCATAAAGACTAAAATATCTGGCTTTGCCATTTTAGTTCCCTTCTTTCGTTTTCTGTTTTTTCTGTTCTATTTTTTCTGTTATTTTTCTGCTTTTTCTTTTCTGTAACAGCCCGAACCTGACAGAACGATTCCTGGATTCTAAGAAACGATTTATTCGTGTCCTTCCCTTGGCACAATGTCCGAGGTATGAATCATCCAGGTCAGCATTTCCTTTTGCAGCTCGTTTACCAGCCCCTGGCACTGCTCCTCATGATACAAATTGTGCAGCTCGGTTGGATCCGCTTCCATATTATAAAGCTCATTGTCCCCGTTTGTCCGCACGTTCAGCTTATAACGGCTGTTCCGAAGCATCACGACCCGACAGACGCTCTCCGGCGACTTCTGCTGTTGAATCATTTTCGGATAGTAAATCGTGCGAGGCTTCATAAACATAGAAAACCCACCGGTTCCTTCAAAGCAATGCGGCTCTCTTGTATCATAGCCGCCCTCACAGAATACGACCCGTTCCGGATTTCCTGCCGCGCCGCCTACCTGCTCTGCCAGCGAAATTCCAAACTGATCGTGCTTGATTGCAATACCCTCCCAGTCGCAGATTGTCGGGAAAATATCAAAGGTCTGCGTCAGCTCCTTTACCCGATGCCCGGCTGGTTGCCCTGGCCTGCGGATGATCAGCGGCACCTTCGTCAGATCGTCGTCCATCGCGTTCGGCCATTTTTCAATCAGTCCCCAGTCGCCTGCCCAGTCACCATGATCCGAAGAAGCGATCACCGTGGTCTCCTGATCCAGCCCGCTCTCCTCCAGAGCCGTCAGCACCCGGCCAAGCAGCATATCCGTATAAGAACACATCGCCAAGTAAGCCGCATGGATCTTGCGGTAAACTATTTCATCGGTATCTCCCAACTCCCGGTACTGTCGGATCAGCTTTTGCAGCTCCGGTTTTCCTTCCAAATCCGGCGGCAGCACCGGCGGCAAGTCCTCTGCCTGGTACATGTCCATAAACTGCTTCGTAATCGAATACGGCGCATGCGGGAAAAACGTCGGCAAAAAGATAAAAAGCGGCTTATCCCCCGGCTTCCACTCCCGGATCGCCCGGACTGCAGCCTCGATACATTTCGTATCGTTTAAGCTTTCTAACTCCTCGTCTGGAATCGGATCTAAGAGCATCGTATAATCCTTGACTTCTCCGGCAATCCCGCCCAGAGAAGCCTTATTCCTGCCGCCGCCGTTCATGTTTCCATCCTCTTCCTCGGCTCCCAGCACATTGCCCTTGTAATGCTTGCCGTTTCCATGCCCAAAATCCACATAGAGATATTTGTCGATACAGTCAAAATAGACCTCCTCGGAAAAAACATGGTTCTTTCCATAGACATGTACCTCAAAGCCCGCGTCATGGATGTATTTCAGGAAATTCGGATGCCATGGCTGCAAATAATATTTCAGCGTCCGAAAGCCTGCCACATGCGGATACCACCCCGTCATCAGGCTGCACCGGGACGCCACGCAAACCGGATGCGCCGAATAATTGTTTTCAAACAACGTTCCTTCCGCTGCCAGACGGTCGAAATTCGGCGTCTTGACATACTCATTGCCATAGCACCCCATACTGGCCGCACGGTACTCGTCTGGAAAAAAGAATACATAATTCATCACTGATTCCTCCTATTTGAGCCCATCCGAGATGGGCTTGTTCCGACAACTGCCTTACCAGGACACGGATTCCTAAGCAGAATTTATGGCCGCAAAGCAAGCACGTTCCTAAATCCTGCTGTGTCCTGTCCAGGTAGGTGCTGTCAATTTATTCTGCTTTTTTGGCGGCTGCTGCCATAATCGTCCCCATCGCAGCGCCTTCCCGGATCAGCCGTTTGACGGTTTCTTCATTTTCTGGCAGGCAGCGTTTGGATACCATGTTCCAAAGCTGGGAATTGGAAAACCTCCGATCCTTGTCTCTTGGCACGATATCGCACGTAGATTGGTACCAGTCTAAAAGCTCCAGACGGAAGCGGGCGATCTCTTTAGCATAAGCCGGATTGTTGATCTCGTTGTGCCGTTCTCCAGCATCCTTCTCCAAATCGTAAAACTCTGGGCTTCCCAGGGTACGGTGGACGTATTTGTAACGCCCGTCCGTCGTCATAGTTCCCTTCGTATGTCCCAACGGATCGCTCTGTGCCTTCTGCTTCGGATAATAGTGGTTTTCCGGGGAGGTCGCTACCGTATCTGCGGTATCTGCATGATATTCGTCGCTCTGCCATTCCCAGGCCATCCGTCCGCCCTCGCTGTGGGCATATGCCCGAACAGACGCTTCTTTGTTTGCCAGTACTGGCAGCAGGCTGACCCCGAACTGATCGTGTGTCGGCTCCACCCCGGCAAGCTCCATCGCGGTTGCATAAAAATCCACCAGCTCCGCCAGCGTATCCCTTCGTCCCGGCTCTATCGGATAGCCCTGCGGCAGCTTAATCAGAAGCGGCACCCTCGTCAGGCAGTCCTCAAACGTATTCTGTGCCTTTTCGGAAAGGCCATAATCCCCGGCAAAATCGCCATGGTCGCTGAAAAAGAAAATCGCAGTATCTTCATAAATCCCGGCCTCCTTTAAGGCATTGCAAAGCTGCTCAAACAGCCAGTCGATTTTCGCACACTGTGCCAGATACGTAGCGCGAAGCTCCGTCCAGGCATCCTCGGAAAGCCTCTCTAGTTCCTGATAATGGCGGATCAGTTCCTCGATATACGGCTTGCCCTCACATTCCTCCGGCCTGATCCGATCCGGCACCTGCTCCCGGTCAATCCTGGAAAACCAAGGCTCCTGGCAGGTATATTCCGGATGTGGGTTTAACAGCCCTAAAAACAGGCACAATGGTTGATCCAGCTCTCCGATCCCTTTGATTCGTTCGATTGCTGCCCAGACATCCTCGATATCAGCGTCAGCTTTTCCCTCGGAAAGACCCGTATAAAAGCTATAAGGATAGCTGCCTGCTTCTTTGCCCGCCTCCTGCCAGCGCTCCCCGACATTTCCTTCCTCCTCCAGCGAAACCTCCGGGAAAATCTGGTTTTTCAGACCCTGCTTGTGATAAATCTCGTCTGCCTGCGCCTCTATCCATCCCTCATACTGCCCGGCAGCCAGATCATTTCTCGTATTCATCCAGACATAATACCCGGCTTCTCGCAGCTCCTGGAACATGCTTTTTTCATGCGGGCGCAGCAGGTGCGCCATCGTCCGGTGGCCGAATACATGCGGATACAGTCCGGTCGCAAAGCTGCAGCGGCTCGGTACGCAGACCGGATTCTGGCAATAGCAGCGGTCAATGGATACAGCCTCTGTCTCGGCAAAGCGGTCTAAAAACGGAGTCGAAGCCGCCGGATTGCCCATATGCCCCATCGTGTCCCAGCGCATTTCATCCGGGTTGAAAATAATGATATGCGGTCTTTTTTTCACGCAAAACCCTCTCCCTTCTTTTTTCCTTTTCAACGTCAACACGGTTTCCAGTCATGCTGGATGCCTGGAAACCGTGAAACTATTTCCTTTTTTCGTTTTCCTACTATTGGTTCATCCGGTCATAAGCAGCCTGCGCCAGCTTTAAGAACGATTCCAAACCAAGTGCATTGTATTCCTTCAGGTATTTTTCCCAATCTGCATCGCTATAAGGATCATACTCCCCTGTGATGAATTTTGCAATGGTTTCTTTGACATAGTCATCCAGATAAATCATCGTTTCGTTGGCCTCGTCTACTTCTGTCGTATCAAAAATCAAAATCGGGATCGTATCGGTCGGCTCATATTTCATCGACTCGATTGCGCCCAGAGAATTTAGATATTCTCCATTCAGGGTTCCATCCCATTCCTGACCGTCATTGTGGACGTTATTGACAAATGGATTAAAATTTTGCCACATCTGATTGGAGCTGACCGAAAAACAGTTGTCCAATACACGGATCGTGGCATTCCCTCCATAGAAGTTCGGCGTTCCTTCCTCTGGCTTTTCCCAGTTTACACCCTCTTCTCCATAGCGGGAAATGGTAGAGGCCTCAAAGCTCAGCATAAAGTCAAACAGCCGGAACACTACTTCTGGATGCTTGCAGGCACTCGTAATGACACCGCCTGCAGATGGTGTCGGAATGGTTAATACGGAGGTGCGGTAGCCGTCCGGGCCAGCCAACGGAGGAATCGCCCTGTAGCGTTCCAGAGCCTCAGAACCTGCCGTTACTCCCAACAGACCAATTCCCAAAGTTGTAACCGCACCGCAGATATCATTTTCATCATTTAAAATTTGCTTTAAGGAAGTGGTATCTTGCGTAAAGGTCAAAGGGCTGAACAGCCCAGCAGAGCAAAGATCGTTCATATAGCACATGGCCTGTCTCCACTCGTCGCTCACTGGGGCAAACTCTACCGTCCCATTGTTATTGATCAAGCGATGGTATTGTGTATTGTTGGTACAAAAAGCAGAAATAATCCCGTCATAACCACTGTAGCTGGCATTTTCACTGGTTCCGACAAACGGAATCTCATCTGCTTTTCCATTTCCATTTGGATCCTGTGTAGCAAACGCTTCCAATACTTTCTGAAATTCCTCTGTTGTTTCCGGAACCTCCAGGTTCAGCTTGTCTAACCAACTCTGATTTAACCAGATTTTATTCGGAGAGCGGTTGATATAAGACGGTCCGAAGCCTGGCATATAATAAATATTCCCATCCGCGGAGGTCATCATCTCCCTAAGGCCGTCACTTTCATACTGCTCAAACAGCGCCTTGATTTCGGTTCCGTAGGTTTCAATGTAATCATTTAGCGGAACCACCTGTTCGGAACCTTCTGTTCCATATTTGATGATATTGGTCGTGGAAAAAACCGTTCCATTTGCACGTCCTATCCCACAGTATGCATCTGGAAAATCATCCGAAGCAAAGGCCAGCTGTACCTTTTCCGCTACCTCAGCAGACGGAATTTCCTGAAATTCCATACTAACTCCTGTCTTTTCCTTCAGCCAGTTCGTAAAATAGTTTGTTTTAAAATCTACTACATTTCCATTGTTGACGACACCTAACGTAATCGTCACATCCTCTTTGACAATCGGAAATTCTCCGGCCGGCGTCACAATACTATCAGCAGAATTTCCTTCCTTCTGATCGGAAGCTTTGTCTGATTCCTCCTGTTTCCCTTGGGTTCCCTGAGTTTCCTTGTTTCCGCCATCCTCTTTTTTCTCTCCGCAGGCTATAAGTGAAAACACCATCATAACCGCCAAGCCCATACACAATAGTTTCTTTTTCATCTCTCTACCTCCATTTCTTTAACCCTTGATTGCTCCAATCATAACGCCCTGTACAAAGTATTTCTGGATAAACGGATAAATACACCATACCGGCACGCAGGCCACGAGGATACAGGCATATTTTAGCCCTTCTACCAGGTTTAAGCTGCTGGCAGAATCGGCATCCAGAATCGTATTCGGATCTACCGTGTTAGAAATCAAGATTTCCTTTAACACAATCTGGAGCGGATACAGGCTGCTCTTATTTAAGTACAGGAATGCATTGAAGTACGCATTCCAGTGGGCTACTGCATAATACAGGCCGATGACCGCGATGACCGCCTTCGAGAGCGGAAGCGCTACCTTTAAAAAATATTTAAAATCCGTACAGCCGTCTACCTGTGCCGCCTCCCAAAGCTCCTCCGGCAGCGACGTGGCAAAGAAGGTACGACAGATCACCATGTTGTAAACAGCAATCGCCCCAGGCAGCACCATGACCCAACGGGTATTTAAAATATGCAGGCTTTTCATGAGCAAATAGTTTGGAATCAGCCCGCCGTTAAAGAGCATCGTAAAGGCAAACAGCATCATAATCCCATTTTTCCCCGCCAGATTTCGCCTGGAAAGCGGGTAGGCGGCTAAGAGCGTCATCACAATGTTAATCGTCGTACCGACAACTGTATAAAAAATCGTATTGACATAGCCGGTTAAAATATCCTGCTCCTTAAAGACGGCCTTGTAGTTTTCCAGTGTCACCTCCACCGGCCACAGCAGCACCTTCCCTGACACAATCGCATCCCCGGAGGAAAACGAACAGGCCAGTACGTTGATAATCGGAAATAACACGGTTATGACGAGCAAGCCGAGAATCAGGTTGACGGCAAAATAAAACCGTTTGTCTTCCTTGCCGATTGCCGTTTTCGTACTCAGCACATGCGTAACATCCGTTTCTTTTTTCCTTGCCATGCTTCCTCCCTTCCGCTAAAACAGGCCGGAGCCGCTTAGCTTCTTTGATATTTTATTGGATACAATTACCAACAGCAGGTTGACTACCGAATTGAATAATCCAATCGCCGTCGAATAGCTGTAATCCGCGTTTCCGGTCATACCGATTTTATACGTATAAGTAGCAATGACTTCGCTGGCGGCAATGTTTAAGTCGTTTTGCATCAGATAAATCTTTTCAAAGCCTAGGCTCATGACACGCCCCATGTTCATAATCAGCAAAATCGAAATCGTCGGAATCAGCGTTGGGAAATCAATATAGCGTACCCGCTGGAACCTCGTCGCTCCGTCCATAATCGCCGCCTCGTGATGCTCTGGCGGCACCCCTGCCAGAGCGGCCAGGTAAATAATAGAAGCCCAGCCCATGTTCTGCCAGACGCCCGACCAGACATACAAATGGGAAAATGCCTTGGTCGATCCGAAAATATCCCCGATAGATTTCCCAAACAATCCGGCGATTACCGCAAAAATACCGTTTCTGGGACTGAAAATCTGGACTAAAATACTAACCATGACGACGGTCGAAATAAAATGCGGCATATAGGAAAGGAGCTGTACGCTCTTTTTCCAGACCTTATTCCGCACACAGTTGATCGCCAGAGCCAGAATAATCGGAATCGGTACGGAAGCCAGCACCTGATAGCCCGATACGATCAGCGTATTTTTTAAGATCTGTGTGAATTTATAAGATTCAAAAAAACGCTTGAAATAAAACAGTCCGACAAAGTCGCCGCCCCAAATCCCCGTTTTCGGAGAGTACTTCTTAAATGCAATCTGCAGCCCGAACATCGGATAATAACAGAAAACCAGCAGATAGATAATCGGCAAAAGCAGCATCAGATAGAGCTGCCAGTTGCTTTTGATCATCGCGCTAAGCTTTTTCTTTTTTTTCGTTTTTCCTTCTTTGCCCATGTTCTATCCTCCTCTCTTGTTTGATCAGCAGACAGACCTTTCTTCTGTCCTGCTGTCACCGGAACTCCCTATGCTACCGAAAGCCTACCCGGCAAGCTCCGGTGCGCCTATTCTATTTCAGGAGACACCAGTTATATGCGCCAAGGCTATCGGTATCCGCAGCGTTTCGGTGTGTTCCTGTACTCTATGATAAAGCATATCTGCCTCTTTTCGTATGGAATATTTCACAAAAAACATGGAGAACGACACTTTTTTTCGTGGATTAGGAATAGAAAAATTTAATTGTATATTGTATTTTCTTCGTGAACTATGTTAAAATAGAATTGGATTTTTTTACGATACTGGTTTGATTGCCTAAAAAGGCATAAGATGATTCCTGTTGCAAAGGAGGAACAACACGATGTACCAGGTGTATCTTGTAGACGACGAGCCGATTTTTTTATCTTCCTTTCTGGCCATGCCGGAATGGCTGGACAATCAGTTTGAAATCATCGGACACAGCACCAGCGCCCGGACGGCTTTAGAGGAAATTCCAAGGCTTTGCCCGCATGTCCTGTTCACCGATATCCGTATGCCGCACATCAACGGCTTAGAGCTGATCGAGCGGCTGCACCAAGGCATGGAGCAACCGCCGCTCCCGGTGATCACCAGTGCATATTCAGATTTTTGTTATTTAAAGAAAAGCCTGCAGCTTTCGGTCTTTGATTATCTGTTAAAGCCGGTTGACAAACAGGATTTTGAAACGCTGCTTGGCCGAATCCAAAGCCACCTTGCCAGAAATACGCTGGTGCAGCCTTATGAAGCCTATCACGACCGCTTCCGTACGGTACTCGAATACATCGACGCCCATCTGCCCGAAAAGCTTACCCTTTCCGATGTCGCAGAGCAGACGGAGCTTTCCTCCAACACTGTCGGCGGGTATTTCAGCCGCTATATGAACACGACCTTTTCCGCCTATATCACAGAAAAACGGATGGAGAAGGCTTGCCTATATTTAGAAAAATCTCAGAAACAGGTAAAGGAAATCGCCAGTCTCTGCGGGTATCCCGATTATTTTTATTTTTGCCGGGTCTTTCAGCAGCAGCATTCCTGTACGCCCTCCGAATGGAGAAAAAAGGAGCAAACATCATGAAACAGAAAACCTTAAAGGAAATTTATGTCTATAGTATGCTGTTGCTGGCCTTCCTGATTTTGTGTATGCAGCTTTTCCATTTTCGGCTTCTGATGGCAAGCGCACGCAAAAATTCACTGGAAACGATTTCCTTCATTTCTGCCCAGCTTACCAAAGAACTGCAGGAGGAGGTTTCTTTTTTGGAGCATACGGCAAGCTCCTTTTCCTCAGACAGCTATATCAGCCGTTTCCTTCTGGAAGAAAACGCAGCCAACCGTTATCAGGACAATATCAATATCTACAAGCAAATGCAAGGCACTCTAAAAGAGCATCCTACCCTGGCTTCTGTTTTTATTTACGACCAGCAAGAGCATTGCTACCAATACGGAGAGTTCTTTTCTCTGGATATCTGCAAGGAGCTTTATCAAGCTACCAGACAGTTTCCTTCCTCCTCTTATCTCTTTCAAACGATTCAGGATACGACCTATTTGATTGCCTATGTTCCTATTTACCGTTCTAAAATGGTTCCGCTGACGCAAATCGGCTGGGCGATTTTGCTTTCCCGCTGCGACAGTATGCAGCGCTGCTTAGACAGCTATGCTGCCATCAACGGTCTTTCTGTTATGCTGTTAAATGCCGATCAGCAGGTTTCTCTGAGCAATCGGAGGGAGTTACTCGGCATAGAATACTCGGCCTCTCTTGCCAAAGAGGGGACTTTGGCTCTTTCTGAGCAGCTCCTTTCCCCTTCGCAAATCCGGCTTTGTATATTACAGGATAATTCCAAGCTGCTCCCCTATCAAAGCCTGTTTATTACCAATACCCTATTGCTCCTATTGATTCTTTTTCTGGTGTTAATTGCGGTCAGCAAGCTCATCAATCATATGGTGTTCCATCCTATTGACTACATGATCACCATATTAAGCTCGCTCGGCAGTCAGGGTGCCAAAGGCCGTGTCGTCTTCCAACCGCACATTTACCAGAGCCTGCAGATCGTCAAGCTCGCTCAGACGATCAATCAGATGCTCTCACGTATTGACGATTTTAGCCACCGCGCCTTTTTAAATCAGCAGCGCCTTTATGAAGCTGCCTTAAAGGAGGCCAAATACAAAACCTATCTGCTCCGCAAGCAAATCGACGCTCATTTTATCTTCAACACGCTAAATTCCATTAAAATCCTCTCTGACCGTTACCAGACAGAGGATATCTCTCAAATGACCGAGGGACTTGGAACTATCATGCGCTACGCCTATCTTCCGACCGACTACATCAATCTGTTTGACGAATTCCAGATTTTAGAGCAATATGTGTATATCATGAACATCCGCTACAACCACTGTTTCCTGGTAGAGTATGACGTAGAGGATGTCTTGTGCAACTACCGCATCCTCCGCCAGCTTCTACAGCCAATCCTGGAAAACTGTATGACACATGCCGTCATCTCCTCCGGCGAGCCGCTTTCTGTCACAATCCGCGCCCGGATCGTAGAGGAAAACCGGATTTTACTTGAGATAACAGACAACGGCATTGGTATCCCGCCAGACAAGCTTGCCAAGATCCGCTTACAGCTTTACGATAATGAAGAACATTATGATACCAAAGGCATCTCTTTAGTCAACATTCATAAACGGCTCCAGCTTTATTACGGAACGGAATTTCAGCTCCATATCGAAAGTCAGGAGGGAGTGTATACCTGCGTTTCTTTTTCGATTCCTCTGCAAAAGGATAAGCCAGACGGAAGCTAAACCGCCTGGCTCTTTGATTTCTCCTTCTATTCCTCCAAAATACTGTCCCGGTACTCATACCAAAAGCTTTCCTCTCCAAGCTGTTCCCTGACCTCCTGCCAGAGCTGATAGCCGGCATCCTCCCGGAAGGCTTGCCTTTCTGCTTCTCCCATTCCGGCAAAGTACGCCACGTTCATCCGGGCGGAATAATCGGCCAGACGTTCTCTCACATCCTCTGACAGATCCGTCTTTTTCAGGTTTTCCATCACCCGCTTGTATTGGTTCTGATAGAAAAAATTCTCGGCATATTCCGCAAAATGCAGCAGTTCCTCCTCCGTCCTTCCTTGCGCCTTAGCGTATTCTTCTACCTTGACAGAGCGTTTCTCATAGGAAATCCCTCCGTCTGTATCTATCGTTACAAGCCCGTACTGGTGCGGATTTACCATCAGCGAGCTTCCTGCGATATCCCACAGTTCCCAGTCTCCTGCCTGCTCTCTTGCTTCGTGCTGGATGTGCATATGCCCGCTCAAATACAACGGAACCTCTCTCTCCGCCAGTACCTGCTTTACCTCCTCGCTGTCCGAACAGACATAGCCTTTGACAAAAAACGGATTATGTACCAGCAGGTTGTGATGCCCGACGGCAATCGGTGTCCGTCCTTCCTTTTGATCCTGGCTCAGCCAGTCGTCTAACCAGTCCAGAGTCTCTTCCCCGATGCCGCTTCCGATTTGATAGCCGTCCAGAAAACGGTTTGTATTAAGCAGATAAAGGCTAATCCGATCCTGTAAGCGAACTATATAGCTCAGACCGTCCGGCGAATGTTCCAGCAGCCTGTTGCCACAGAGCGCCTCTTTTTTTCTCCCTCCATCCTTTCCGTAGCCAAATTCCTGATAAATCTCTTTAAAATCCTCGATCAGCACACTTTCTACCCGCTCGGCCTCCTCCCCGAAAAAGGAACGGCTTAACAGGTTGTTGATATCGTGATTTCCAGGTATGACATAGACCAAAATCCCCTCCTCGGTCAGTTCCGAAAGCCGTTCTGCCAGTACCTCGTGACTCTCCTTCTCTCCATTATAGGTCAAATCTCCCGACAGCAGTACCGCATCCGGCTTTAGCTCCTTCATGTCTGCCAGAAACGCCTCTAGGATCTCCTGCTGATACCAGAGCAGCCTGCCGTCTCCCTGCTCGTTAATCGCCTCAAAATAGTATCCCTTATCCGTCAGCCCCGGAGAAAGATAGTGCAAATCCGTTGCCAACACGAGCCTTACTGTCCGCGGCTCCTCTGGCTTTGCCAGACTGCCGCAGCCGGAAAGCAGCCCGGTGACAAGCAGGCAAATCAGACCGACAGTTCCCGTAAAAATTTGTTTTCTTCTTTTTTTCATCTTTTTTCTTTTTTTCTCCCTCTCCACGCTAGCTACCAGTTATTAACTGCTAATTGTCATTTACTTTGCCCTCTTACGCTGCTTTCCTTTTTTAAGGCTTTGTAACCTGCAGCAGATCACAGAGCCCCTCCCTTTGATCGACGAGCAAATACAGCTCATGCAGCGCTCTTGTCACCGCCACATACAACAGCTTTACGTTGGCATCTCCTGCCGGATAGTGCTGCTCGGATGGATTCCAAAGTAAAACCGCATCAAACTCCAAACCCTTGATCATTTGGATCGGAAGCACCAGAACGCCGGTCAGGGAATTGACCTCCTCTGTCTGCTCAGTAATTTCATGTATCGCAACCTCTTTTTGCTCCGATGCCTGCCTGGAAACTCTGGCAGAAGCTTCTCTGACCACCTGGAGGCTGGAACAGACTCCGTCTAAAACCTGCTTACATTCCTCCTCATCCCGGCCAATCACGGCAATCGTAGAAAATCCACGTTCTAACAGCTCCTTTATCAGCATGGCGGCCTGCCTGGTTAGGGCATCCGTATCCCTTTCTTCTATCACAGCCGCCTCTCTGCCATGGCGGATCACCGGGTCAATCGCATACGTTTCAAAGCTTCCCTTTTCCAACAGCTTTCCGGCAAAGCGGCTGATCTCTACGGTATTCCGATAGCTTTTTACAAGCCGGTAGAAGCGATCCTTCTCCGCTGAAAATACTCTTTCTCGCAGATCCACCCAGTCATTCATCCCGGAATCATAATAAATATTTTGAGAAACATCGCCCATAATCGTAAAGGTTGCCGTCGGAAAGGCCTGATGCAGACTGTAAAAAACCGATACGCCGAAGTCCTGTGCTTCATCGACCACGACATGAGAAACCAAATCCAGATCGTTGCACCATTTCATCCGCTTTTTGATCAAAAGCAACGCCGCCATATCATACAGATCGGCCTGCTTTCCTAAAAATTCTCCTTCTATTTGTATTAAAACAGAATCCGGTGGTAATTGCAACCCCTTCTGGCAAAACCATTCCCTCTTTTCTCTCAGTTCCTCTAAAAATGCTCCGTATACCTCCGTGATATTCCATCTCTTTTTTGCCTTTCCGAAAAAGCCGCGGAATTTTGCCGTCTCCCGCCGGATGACCTCCCGTTCCTCGTCAGCCATCTCACAGAGCATTTTCACCTTTTTTAGAATCCTCTGGTTTAGCATATCGATCTTTTCCTCTGCTGACACACCGCCTGCCTTAATTGTTCCATTGCTTGTCTGAAAGCAGGAAAAGGTCTGCAAAAATTCCTCTAAGTCCTCCCTTCGGTAAAGAATCCGCCCGGCATACTCCAGTCCCTCCTTTGGCAAATGCGGAAGGGAACGGCGTTCCTCCTCTGCCAGATAATATTCCAACGCCAGCATAAAATCCAGCGAGCCCTTAAAATGCAGCAGCTCCCGTTCCGTCCGCCGGAAGCTATCAATCAGCCGATAGTGCTTTGCTTTTTTGCTTGCCTTTTTCTCTGCCTTTGCAGAACCTGTTCCTACCAAAAACTCTTCCTCTAAAAACCGCAGCAGCAGCTCCTCCAACGTCATCTGATTGATTCCTTGTACGTCAAGGCTTGGCAACACACTTGTAATATAGTTGAGCAGCATATGGTTACTGCCGATCACATAAAACTCCTGCGGCTTAAATTTATCCTTAAAATTGTAGAGAATATAGGAAATTCGGTGCATCGCCACGGTCGTTTTCCCACTGCCTGCCACGCCCTGGACGATCACAGTATGCCATGGGGTATCCCGGATAATCAGGTTCTGTTCCTTTTGGATGGTCGCAATGATTTCTCCTAACACGACTTCTTTGTTTTTCGCCAGATATTTTGTTAAGAATTCATCGTTCGTGATCACATCCGTATCGTAAAAATCATATAGCTTGTCTCTCTCTAGCTCAAAGGTGCGCTTGAGCTGCAAATCGATTCGGATTTCCTCTCCGGTCGGTGCGTTATAGTGACTTTTTCCAATGTCGCTGTCATAATAAACACTGGCCACCGGCGCACGCCAGTCTACGATTAAAATGTCCGAACTGCTCTGCATAATACCATTTTTACCGATATAAAGGGAAAATTTCGGATTCTCCTCCCCTTCCCTTCTCCCCAGCCCGGCATGGTATTCCTCTTCGTAATCAATCCGGCCAAAATACGCCTTCTGCTCTGCCTGCAGATTTTTATAAAGCGTATGCTCTGCCTTATCCTGCAAATCCAGACCAATCACCAGCTCATTGTGCAGCTCCGAATCCCCGGAACGGTAATTGTCGTACATTTCCTTTGTTTCCGCCCTCATCCGAGCCACCTCACTCGTCAGCCGCTCGATATTCCCCTCAATAATGGCGATACAAGACTTGAGATGTTCTTCCTCCGCCGTGCGGATGGCTTCTTTGTTTGGTTCCATACTTTTCCTCCATTCTAAAGCGCCGTAATGACTCAGGCTGCCCCCATACTGCCGCAAGGCGCTGCCTGCTTTACAGACTTATCATCTTAGTATCTTGTGTTACAGCCGTTTGTAACAGTTCTCTCTTATTTTACAAAAGTTTATGAAAAAAGACTAGACTTGTAATAAAAAATGTGGTATAGTGGATATTGTAGTAGTGCCTATTTTTCAAAAATGGGTATTTTTTTGCGCTTTCCACTTGGAAACAACCTCTTTTATCCGTGCATAAGTGTAAGCGCATAAAGGCGCTCTCCTTCCCGGAGAATTTTCCCCTTCTAATCGAGTAGGAAAAAGCAATCACACCCTTCTCATGCGGCTCTGTGCATAAAAGAGCCGGAAGCCTATTTCAAAACAGCCTCCAGCTCTCTATCAGAAATTTGTCCAAATCCTTATTTCTTATTACTTAATCCTATACTCCCTCTTCCTATATCTTATACTCTATATCCTATGTCTTATACCCGGAAGCAGCTTCCGCCGATAAACTCCCGAATAATCGAATTCCGCGGAATATCCTCTGTACTGACGCCCAGAAAATAATCCAAAAACTTTAACAGACGATTGGCCTCTAAATATTCCGGATGCTCTTTGGCGATTCCGAATAAAATCGGTTCTGCATATTGCTTTAATACAGCCAGCTCATAGATCAGAGCCGAATTGAACATCACATCGGCCTCCTCCTGGAACGGAAAAATATTTTCCTCCTCGCCCCGGCGGACGGAACCCCACATCGCCAGCGTATTTTCCGCCGTCGTCCCACGGGCTCTGGCATCTCGTACCAGACGGCGCAGCAGCCTGGCGTCTGTCGTCGGAATCCGGTTATGCTCGTCAATGTTAAGCTGTGTCAGAGAGCTGATATAAATTTTAAATTTCTTTTCTCTTGGCAGCGAATAGGAGAGTTTGTCATTGAGGCAGTGGATTCCTTCAATGATTAAAATATCCTCTGCTTCAAGCCTTTTTCGGTTCCCCTTGTATTCCCGTTTTCCGGTTTTAAAATTAAAGGTCGGCAGTTCTACCTCTTCTCCGGCCAAAAGCGCCCGCATATCCTCATTAAACTGAGCAATGTCGATTGCCTCCAGGCATTCAAAGTTGTAGTTTCCGTCCTCATCCCTTGGTGTATCCTCACGGTTTAAAAAGTAATCATCTACGGCAATCGGATGAGGATGCAGCCCATAGGTCTGCAGGGCAATCGAGAGCCGATGCGAAAATGTCGTTTTCCCGGAAGAGGAAGGCCCGGCAATCATCACCATTTTTTTATCCGGCTGTGCAGCGATCTTTTCCGCGATTTCAGCAATCCGGTTTTCCTGCAGAGCCTCCTGCACCAAAATCAGATCCTGCATTCGTCCCTGGGCAATCGCATCGTTTAGGGATCCTACGTCCTGAATGTTCATCAGACGCCCCCAGTCGCTGTAGCTATGAAGCGTCCGGAACAGCTTTTCTCTTGGCTTCCAGTCCGGTCTTTTCAAAAGAATGTCCTTTTCCCCGAAACGGCTTTCCTCCGAAAGCGGCAGCACAAGCATCATCCCGGTATCATACGGAATCAGATCATAATACTTCAGTACACCAGTACAAGGCGGCATATAGCCGTAAAAATAGTCGGTATAGCCGTCCAGCTCATATACGTTGGTCCAGGACACCCGACGATAGCGGAACAGACGCTCTTTGTCCCGCAGATGATGGTGGTGGAACAGCCGGACTGCCTCGTCGGTATGTACCGAAAGCTTCCGAAACATCTGATTCTCTTCTATCAGCTCCTCCATCCGCTGCCGGATCGTCTCCGTCATCCCGGCCGGAAGCGGCGTGTTTTCTTCTATCCTGGCTCCGTGCAGCTCACAGTACAGCCCGTTTCCTATGGAATATTCCACCGATACCCGTTCTATCGCTTCATAAGGAAAGCTGTCATGCACTGCCTTAATCATAACAAAAATCAGCGCACGTTCATAGGCTCTCCGCCCATCCTTTGATTCCAGGGTAAGAAATTTGATTTCGGCATCCTCCTCTACTGGCTTCCACAGTTCCTTCAAACGCCCGTTTACCGTCGCCAGCAGGACGTTATTCTCCGCGCCTTGCAGCTCCTCTGCCAGCTCCGAAAGCTTCACACCCTTCTCCCGCTCCAGTTCCTTTCCCTCTACTATCAGTTTCATCGCTTCTTTGCTCCTTTATTTTCCCAATATTGCAAGGCATACCTTACATAAACAGCTTCCTGCTGTATTTCCTTTGCCTTCTCCATGTTCGCCGCCATTTTTTCCAGACGCTCCGGGATTGCCGGATTCTCTTGCATCTGCAGCAAAACCTGTTTGTAATGTTCTTCCCGTCCCTTTAAATATTCGTACAAAACCGGATGTCTCCTTTGCAGCAGCAGCTTCCCAAACCGATCCCATACCTCCTGATCGATCTTTTTAGTGTTACGATCCTTCCCTTCCGTCTTTTCCATACAGCCATCGCCATACTCTGCCTTTTCCGACTCTGCCGGAACCGCCCGGAACATCGGATAATATTTCCCGTCCTCCCGTACCATCTCTTCCGCCACGATCTGGAAACCAGACTCTCTTATGTAGCGCCTGACCAGTTCTACATCAGACTGGGGCTGCAACACCCATTCTAAGAGAGAATGGGATAATTCCCGGCTCCCTTCTAGCAAATCCCGCACCAGGATTCCCCCCACCCCAGCCATTAAAACGGTATCAATCTCCCCGGGACAAACTGGCTCCAGACCGGAGCCAAGTCTGGTCGGAATCTGTCTGGAAAGCCGGTGCGCCGCGATATTATTTCTGGCTCTTTCTAACGGCCCCTCCCTGACATCGAGTGCAATACATTCTTTTGCAAGGCCATGCTCCATCAAATAAATAGAAACATACGCATGATCACACCCCACATCGGCTACTCGTCTGCCCGGCGTCACCAGGCTTACAACCGCCTGCAGCCTTTTTGAAAGTTGTTTTTCTCTCATTCTAAAAAGTCCTTCAGCTTCCTGCTTCTGCTTGGATGACGGAGCTTTCGCAGAGCCTTTGCCTCAATCTGCCGGATTCGTTCACGCGTGACGTTAAATTCCTTGCCTACTTCCTCTAACGTCCTGGCACGGCCATCGTCCAGACCAAAACGCAGACGCAGCACCTTCTGTTCCCGGTCTGTCAGGGTTCCTAACACCTCGATCAGCTGTTCCTTTAGCAGCGTAAACGCAGCTGCCTCTGCCGGCACTGGAACGTTATCATCCTGGATAAAGTCTCCCAAATGGCTGTCCTCCTCCTCGCCGATTGGTGTTTCCAGGGAAACCGGCTCCTGAGAAATTTTCTGAATTTCCCGCACTCGCTCTACCGGAAGATTCAATTCCTTTGAAATCTCCTCCGGCGATGGCTCTCTTCCCAGCTCTTGCAAAAGCTGACGCTGCACCCGGATCAGCTTATTGATTGTTTCTACCATATGCACCGGAATCCGGATGGTTCTGGCCTGATCCGCTATGGCACGGGTAATCGCCTGGCGAATCCACCAGGTCGCATAGGTACTGAATTTATAGCCCTTTCGATAATCAAATTTTTCCACGGCCTTAATCAGCCCCAGATTGCCCTCCTGAATCAAATCCAAAAACAGCATTCCGCGGCCGACATACCGCTTGGCAATGCTGACGACCAGACGCAGGTTCGCCTCTGCCAGACGTTTCCTCGCGGTCTCATCTCCCTCCTCCATCCGTTTGGCCAGCTCGATTTCCTCATCTGCACTTAATAACGGCACCTTTCCGATTTCCTTTAGATACATCCGTACCGGATCTTCAACGCTGACGCCATCCGGCACCGACAAGTCAATCGGCTCGATCTCCTCGTCCTCCTCTAAGGGCAGCAGCACGTCATCATCGTCGTCCGTAATCCGCAGGACATCCACTCCGTTTTTTTCCAAGAAATCATATACCCGTTCAATTTTGCCCGGATCAATCTCATAATCTCCGAAAAAATCGTTGATTTCCTGCACCTCTAATACATTTTTTTTCGTTTTCGCAAACTCCAGCAGTTCCTTTAGCTTGTCCGAAAATTTCATTGTTTTCTCTTCCATCTTTTCTCTGTCCTCCTTAACGGGCTGGCCGAAGCCCTGGACTATTACTGTTATTTTTGCCAACCTTACGCCTTGTCATACATAAAAGCATTTTCATTCCCAACTGATATAGAGCTTCTGCCACCGCGCCTGCTCCTGTATGATTTTCCCGAACCTTTCCATATTGCCCTGTTCGGAGGCTTTTTTGGCTGCTTCCTCCAGGCTCATCTTCTTAATCCGCCTTATGGTTTCATTGAATGCTTTTTCCTGCGCCTTTTCGTCTAATTCCTCCTCGGTCGGCAGGGTATGGAACAAGGCGGCAACCTCCGTCTGCTCCTCCTTACTTTCAAACTGACTTAAAAGCCTCGCCGGATTGACCGCTCCGGTCTCGCGGTATTCCTGAAACAAAAGAGCAGCTGCCTGATGGTAGAGCGGCTCTAATATATCGTTCTCATCAACAACTCCCTTTAGCTTATCAAACAGCTCTGGTCTTTCGATTAACCAGGTCAGAAGCAGACGCTGGGACTGCTTTAATCCTTCCTCTGCCGTCTGTTTCTTTTTTGACGCTCGTTCTCTTCTCTCCTCCCATCCGGTATACCCTGCCTGCTCCGGCAGAACGTTCACATAGCCTGCCCCCAGACGGTTTACAAGGCTCCTTAGCTGCTCCGCCGGGATAAAATACCGGGAAGCTACGGCCTCGATATACGTATTCCGCTCCAAATCATCCGCAAATACCAGCAGCCGCCTGGCCACTGCCTGAAAAAATTTTGTCTTGGATTCCGGATCCTGCATATCATAATCCTGCTCCAGCACGGAAATTTCAAAATAAAAGCTGTTTTGCGCTTCCCTGATCCGCTCGCGGAATGCCTCCGCACCCAGCGCCTTTATAAATTCATCCGGATCCTTATAGGGCTTCATGTTCAGTACCTTTGTGGTAATGCCAGCCTCCTTCATCATCGGTATCGCCCTAAGCGCCGCCTTGATACCCGCCGCATCGCTGTCATATGTAAGGACAACCTCCCCGGTATAGCGCTTTAGCAAATTGGCCTGCAGACCGGTAAATGCAGTTCCCAGAGAAGCAACGGCATTCGTAAAGCCTGCCTGATGGAGCGATATCACATCCATATAGCCCTCGCAGACCAGCATATACTTTTCTCTGGAAAGTCTGGCTCTATGCAGACCATACAGGTTCCGGCTTTTGTCAAATACCGCAGTCTCCGGAGAGTTCAGATATTTCGGAGAGCCATCTCCCATTACACGCCCTCCAAACCCAATCACCCGGCTGTTTGTATCAAAAATCGGGAACATCACCCGGTTCCAAAACTTATCATAGACCCCCCTTGCCTCATCAAAGGTCATAAGTCCTGACTGCCGCAGCAACTCGTCCTCATAGCCCTTGGATTTTAAATAACGGTACAGCTCTTTGCTGTTTTGACTCGAAAACCCCAGGCCAAACTCGCGGATCGTTTCATTTGACAGCGCTCTCCCCTTCAAATATTCCATCGCTGCCCTTCCTTTTTCACTGCGGAGCTGATAAAAGTAATAGGTTGCCGCCTCCTTGTTGACCTCTAAAAGCCTGGAGCGCAGCCCTGCACGCTTTTTTGCCTCCGCATCATATTCCTGCTCCGGCAGATGGATTCCTGCCCGATCCGCCAGGGCTTTCACCGCTTCCCCAAACGTCTCGTTTTCATATTCCATCAAAAAGGTAAAGACATTGCCCCCTTTTCCACAGCCAAAGCAATAATACATCTGCTTCGCCGCACTGACGGAAAAGGAAGGTGATTTTTCATTATGGAACGGACAAAGCCCCATATGATTGGCGCCTCTTTTCTGCAGCCGTACATAGGAAGAAATAACCTCTACGATGTCGTTTCTCTGTCTGACCTCCTCGATGATTTCCTCTGGATAATACAAATCCCTACACTCCTCTCTGCATCCCAAAAGGCCGCCGAACGCGCTTCCCTTCTAGGAACGGCCTTCTCCTGGAATAGAATCTCTGACCGATATTACGTCCCAACGCATCGGAATAAAAATTTCTTTGAGCTTTGATACCGCAAAGCGATCTGTCATCCCTGCTATGTAGTCACACACCACCCGTTCCGGTCTTTCCCCTTTTTCGTGTATCAGCACCCGGAATTCCTCGGGCAACTTCCCAGGCTCCTTCTGGTAATACTCGTATAAATAAGCTACCAAATGCTCCGCCTGCTTTTCCTGCCCCTTTGCCACTGGATTGCTGTAAACCCGCTCGAACAAAAACTTCCGCAATTCCTTCATCGCCTGCTCTATCTCCGGCTTCATGGAAATCTCATTCTGCCCCTCGCTGCAAGAAACCACAGCATGGATCATCGTATTGATTCGCTTGGTCAGAGTGGCTCCTAATATATCCGAAAGTTCCTTTGGAATATCCTGCTGACAGATGATGCCGCCCCGTATCGCATCGTCAATATCATGGCTGACATAGGCGATTTTATCCGACAGACGGACAATCTTTCCCTCTAAGGTAGCGGGCATACAGGCGCTGCGGTGGTTTTTCATCCCGTCCCGCACCTCCCAGGTCAGATTTAAACCCTTTCCATGCTTTTCCAGCCGCTCTACCACACGCAGGCTTTGCTCGTTATGCTCAAAGCCATCCGGGCAGACCCTGGCCAAAGCCCGTTCCCCTGCATGTCCAAAGGGCGTATGCCCCAAATCATGCCCTAAGGCAATCGCCTCTACCAAATCCTCGTTTAGCTGCAGCGCCCGGCCAATCGTCCGGGCAATCTGCGCCACCTCCAAGGTATGTGTCAGCCTGGTTCGGTAATGATCTCCCTCCGGCTCCAAAAAAACCTGTGTCTTTGATTTCATCCTGCGAAATGATTTGGCATGTAAAATCCGATCCCGGTCGCGCTGAAAGGCCGTGCGGATATCACAAGGCTCCTCCTTCCGCTCCCGTCCCCTCGTTTGGTCGGCAAAGGTCGCGTAGGGACTTAAATTTTCATGCTCTCTCTGCTCTGTTTTTTCCCGGATGGTCTGTGTGAGATTGCTTTCCGGCGGCATCGAACTCCCCCCTTTTTTTCTCTCCTATTAAAAGTATTACGCATAAAAAAGGAATTTCCTTTTTTATTTTTCCGATTTTTCCTTTTCTTCTAAAATTTTTCAAAAAAACACGTATTCCGTCAATTTATAGCTTTTTCTTTTACGGTTTTTTTTCACTTCTTGGCAGGCTTACCCGGAAAAATCGCTGCAATAGCTGGCTGCCGTTGAAAGGAAGCAGCGGCGCCAGATAGCTTTTCCCGGATAGCGTTCGATTGCAGACAATACAAAAAACCGCCAAAAGCAGCCCTGCCACATAGCCCCAAATTCCAAAAAACGCCGTCAGCACCAATAAAATCAAACGCATAAATTTTAGAGCATAACCCAGTTCAAAGCTGGCCTGGGTATAGGTCGCTATCGAAACAAATGCCATATACAGCATACTTTGCGGGGCAAACCATCCAGAGCTGGTAGCAAAATCTCCCATGACGATACCGGCAATCACACTAAGCGGCGTGCTGAGCATATTCGGCGTATTGATCGAAGCCAGACGAAGCCCGTCTATCGCCAGCTCCAAAATCAAAAGCTGCCATAAAATCGGAATATTAGCCTGTTCGACATCTAACACAAAGGCCAGCCAGTCCGGCACCAGACCCGGATTAGCTAAAAACAGCAGCCAGGTTGGCGTCAAAAGCAGCGCCAGCAGATTTCCCAAAAACCGTGACAGCCGAAGATAGGTTCCCGTAACAGGCGGAAAATAATAATCATCCGCCTCTTCAATGATATCAAAAAAGGTAGCAGGCAAAATCATGGCGGCCGGGGAATTGTCTACGAAAATCGCAATATTTCCCTCTAATACACTGGCAGCCGCCGTATCCGGCCGTTCCGAATATTTGAATTTCGGGAACGGATTGAGCCAGCTTCCCCGGTGAATACATTCCCCTAAGCTTTCCTGGTTCATCGTCAGGGCATCAATCTCAATACTCATAAGGCGGTTCATGACCTTTTGCAAAAATACCTTATCCACCCGGCTTTCCATATAGCAAACGGCAATATCCGTCCGCGAAGAAGCGCCGATCTCTACTGCCCGGATTCGCAGATCCGTGCTGCGGATTCTTCTGCGCAGCAACGCCGTATTCATAATCAACGTCTCCACAAAGCCATCCCTCGAACCGCGCATCACCCGATCCTTTTCCGGTTCCTCCACGCTCCTGGCCGGATACGTCCGCAAATCCATTAAAATCGCCTGGCTGTAGCCGTCTATAAGCAGTACCGTCACTCCGGAAAGCAGATTTTTTAACAGCTTGTCTATCTCCTGACACAACTCATTTTCCGTATAAGGCAACAGTTCCTGCGTAAACGCCTCCGCTTCCTTTGGCATATCCGTTTCCTGAAGCTTAAAAAAGGACTCCACTACCTTTTCTAACAGCTCGTCCTTTACCATTCCGTCCATATAATAAAGCGCAGCAGCCCGTCCGCCTATCTGTATCCGTCTGATAATAATATCAAAGTTTTCCTCTGGATGAAGGATCTGTTTGAGCCTTTGCTCGTTTTGGTTGAATTCGGATGTGATAACTCCTGCTTCCGTTTCCCTTGTTTCACTCATAATCAGCCTCCTGACTTTGGCATCCACTGTATTTTTATTATGATTATTGTCACCGAAAGGAAATAGAACTATACCAAAACGATACCGCTAAATTTCCCGTTTCTATATTTTCGTACCTGTGCTATAATGTTTTTATAAAAAAGTACATAGAAGCTTCTGCTTTCAGACGAATTAAGACATACATAAAAAGATTGACAAAATTTAAGAAGGAATTGTCATAAAAGAAAGAATATGACAGAATATAGAAGAGAAGCAATCGTGTTACAAGGTGGACAGCCTCCCGTTCTTTCAGGCGATATCAAATCGTCTGTGACAGTTCGTCGCATACCATAATCATGGTAACGTCAGTCGGCGTAATCCGTTCGGAAATAGGGAAGAGGGAGGTGGATGTTATGGAAATATATGAGATTTTAAGCCTACTGTTTTTAGGCGGCTCATGACGAAAATTACAGAAATGTTTGATGTAATGCTTAATTTTTGCGATTCATTCAAGATTATCAACACAGCCTTTTATCTTAAATACATCAAAGGTTCAAGGGGGAAGAAAGGCAGTGCTATCTCATGTGTGCTACTTATGTGTTACCTGTGTGCTACGTGGCAAAATTCAGGGCTTCCGCTGACCATTTAAGCCAACGAAAGCCCTTATAAATCTGCTATTCCTTAGAACTTCCCATTGTCAGCAGCTTCCTGAATCGCCACAGCCACAGCTACCGTCATACCAACCATCGGGTTGTTGCCTGCTCCGATCAGACCCATCATCTCTACATGAGCCGGTACAGAGGAGGAGCCTGCAAACTGTGCGTCAGAGTGCATACGTCCCATCGTATCCGTCATACCATAGGAAGCCGGACCTGCTGCCATATTGTCCGGGTGAAGGGTACGTCCTGTACCGCCGCCGGAAGCAACGGAGAA
>CASCWU010000029.1 GCA_949155905.1 uncultured Lachnospiraceae bacterium | reverse complement strand
TCCTGCTTGTATGCCCGTAAATCAAGGCTTTTTTGAGATAATCAACCATTTTTTCATAAAATTGTCCTCCCGTTATTTTATGGTAGTGTCAAGTCTATTCTTAGTTCCAATCCAACAGCTCTTTATCCTCCTTCCCTCATTTCTAACAAAACACCCACGCCTTCGCACCCTTTCTCTCTGTCCCTCTCTTCTGCCCTGCCAAAACCTGGATGTTTTGTTGTTTCTATTTTAGCATACCCCTTTTCCATACACAAGGGACGTTTCATAGTGCCTTCACCTACTACAAAACGTCCCTTTACAAATTTTCTTACTTCCTTTAAAATAAACTAGATAGAGGATTCTATTTCCTCTTACAGCTATTCTGATATACAGCTTAAAAATTATACTTACAGGAGGTACTTCACCATGAAAAAAACAACCATTCTTACCCGTTTGGCAGTTTCCTGCCTTTGCTTTTTATTACTTCTTCCAGGCGTTTTGCCAGCTCAACCGCCAGAACCGCCGAAAAATCCACCCATAACAGAAAATGGTGAAAATCCCATTCAGCCTTTAGGAGATGAAAAACCAATAGAGGAACTTAAATAATCTATTTATATTCTAATTCAATCTGAATTCCATATTCGTTTTGGCAACGGTTCCGAATTTTTATCATGCTATCCTGTTGCCCAAAAAAATAGGCCAGGGAAAAGGCTTGTCGATGCAGCGGCAGACAGGCTTTTTTCTTTTCCTCCTCCATCCCTTCCATCAATTTATACTGCTCCTCTAGATTCCATGCTTTTTTATACAAAAAGGTCCCTAAAAACTGCCCTCTTCTTGTTTCATACGACAACTGTATTCCCTTTTCTATCCATTCTGCTTCCTTTTGATATTGTCCTACTTTTCCCAAATACCGAGATAAATTATACAATATCATCAGATATCCACTCTTATTCCATTCTATCCCATTTTGTCCGCTTTCACAGGATTTTCTGGCTGCCTCCAAAAGGGCAATCGCTCCCTGATAGTCCTCCATTGCTTCCTTTGCATTTGCTATATTATTCAACAAAATAATCTCACTTTGCTCTAATGGCCATAGCTCTAAGTCAATTCCCGGTGGAACTGTCAGGGCAAGTGCTTTCTCCAGAATCTGCAGCTTTTCTTCCTGGCTGATTTTTTTCCTCCCACTATCAATGACCGCCCGCAGACGTAAAAGCATCTGCTGATTATGTACCTCCTCCTTTACTCCCTCCTGTTCCAATCCCCGTTCCAGCATAGTCCACTCAAAATCCGCCTCTGTAAATTTTCCTTCTGCAATCAAGCCGGCTGTCCTTCTATAGCAAACGTGCATTTGATAATCATCGGAAAACACAAACGGAATATAGCGTATTCCGCTTTGCCCTAACCGTTCCGATAAGGCACGGAACGTGTGAGCCTGTGGGGTCTGATGCCCTAACTCAATATTGGTCAGCGCCTTTTTAGAGCAAACTTCATCACACAGCTTCTCCCTTGTCCAACCCAGACTCATCCTTTTCCGCCGAATTTGTTCCCCTTGTCCGATTCCCAGGATAGTTTCCCAAAGCAGATTTGCCAAATAAAACGGAAAACCATCTTCTTGCTTCCCATAGCAGTTCCGAACCTCCTGCAACGTCCATAGAACTATACCCATCCAATATAGCTCCTGTTTTTTATGTTCCTTCAGCAAACCATTTGGTTCTTCTTCCGCTTCTTCCTGTGAAGCACAACACAATTCATAGTTTAGCATAGCCTCCAGCCCATAAAACCGTGTCCATTGCCGAAGCCATTCGATTCCCTTCTGGCATAACCATCTTCCGGAAATGTCCTGCAGTTTGGTCAAATGCCTTGTAAACATTGCTATCGTATAAGGATAAAATTCCTGAAATAATTCTTCATCTGTCAACTGTTTTTGCAACTGCTGTAAAATCTCCCGGTAAAAGAAATAACCGCTTTCTCTTGTTTCTTTTCGTCTCATACGGAAGTCTGCCAGCAATATCACTAAGGTCCACTCCACTCTTCCTAAATGAAATTCCTTTAATCTCTCCTGCTCAAACCCCGGTATGGTCCATCGAATCAGTTCCAACACCTCTTGCTCCCCTTTGGCAAGCCGCCTCTCCGGACTGCTTTCTCCTTCTGATCCGTCCTCTGTTTTCAAATACATTTGCTTGATAAGCTGAACAGTCTCTAAAAACTGCCATTGACATTTTTCGTTTATATTTGCGATTTCTCCCTTTGCTTTCTTTCTTTTTTTCGTCTCTTGTCTATACTTTCTCAACTGCTGTTCTATTCCTTCCAAATTTTCCTGTCCCAGATAAAACAACAACCTAATCCGGCATTGATAGTCCCTTTCCTCCTCCATGTTCAGCCTGCAGCCAAATTTCGCTGGAAAGATGCCCAAGCGTTCCAATAAGACATCTGCCAGCCATTTTCCTGGCTCATCTTTCCCTTCCTCAATCCGCGTTAGCGTAGTTTCATGACACAGCCCATAGCATATCTCTTTTTTAGGAATATTCAACTCCTCCCGAATTGCCTTTAAGATAAAACACATGTGTTTTCTGTCTTCCATGTTCCGTCTCCTGATTTTTTCTATTTTATTAAGTACATACTTCTTCCTTTTCTTTCGTCATTCAACTTTACTTCGTTGTTCTTGTTTCTTTCATTATACACAAATGTCTCCTTCTTTTCCATAATAAAAATGAATACATATGAAAAAGAATTCCACAAAGTGGAATTCTCGCGCCGAGCGCGGTTGCCGAACGGCAACATCTTCCATTCGCGCGAGTGTGCATCCCGCCCGGAGGGCTTTTTGTATCATAGGGAAGTTCGGAGAACTTTCCTATTATATAAAAAGTCATGGGAAGAGAAAGCCCTTACACTTCCTCCTCCCATGGCATCACGTCCCCCTCCTCTGCCAGATGCAGCAAAAGCTCCGGTACGCCTTCCCCGGTTTTGGAGTCTACATAAAAAATCTTTTTGCAGCCGGTCAGACGCAGCCAGCGCTCTGCCCGTTCTACATTTCCTTTGGGATCGTGAATCTTTGTCACAATCCCAATCACTTCCCGATTCACCATACTGGTAATACAGGGCGGATAAAGGGAATACGGCTCTGTTGCGGCAAGCAGCAGCCCCACTACATCCGCCTCGTAAGAATACAGAGCCAGCGCCCTTCCCAGATGTGCTGTCTGTGCGTATTCCCCCGGCGTGTCGATAATTACGTCAAAATTGTTGATATATTGTGTCTTATGATAACGAATCTCCCGGCTTTGCATCGCCTGAGTCAGCGTCGTTTTCCCAGCCTCGCTCCGTCCCATTAAAATAATTTTTTTCATCGCTCTCCTGCTTTTACGTCCGTGTCACCTTACAAATCGTATACCCAAGTTCCGCAGATACATACTCCAAAATCCCGGTAGTAGCCGCCTCGACCTCCGATACCGTTCCGGTAATGATGAGCGATCCACTGAACCGATCCACAAAGCCCAGCTCTGCGCCGGACGCCTTGACAGCGATATCCGCCATGATAATCGCCGTCTCTGCCGGGCTGACCGTCATTACGCCGATGGCAGAACGGGCATACTCCACACTGGGATCTAAGCCAAGCTTTTCATATAAAATCCGATCCGGATTGGCAATGATATGAGCTAACGTAATCTGCTTGCCCGGCACCAGCTCCTGAACGATACGCTGTTTTGCACCCTCTGCCATACCAGCATTTCCGGTATTTCCCGTATATCCTATTGTTCCTGTCTCTTCCTGAAACATATCCCTGCCAGCCCCCTTTCCAAGTTACCTATTTATAGCAATTCAGACAATCCCTACCCCGCTATATTTGTTCCCTGCTGTCGTCATCCTCCGATTTGACATCGCAGGCTGCAGCTTTCCTCCACGACACGCTTCAATTGCTCCATCTTTTCCGTTGTTGGTGGCAGGATATCGGGCATCAGGTATTCCCGTCCCAATCCCTCGTACTTATCCTGACCTAAGCGATGATACGGCAGCAGATAAACCCGCTCCACTCCTGGCAGACTTCCGGCAAAACGGGCGATGTCGCGAATTTCCTCCGGAGTATCGTTAAAGGTAGGAATCACCGGAACACGGATCGAAAGCTCCATCCGGTGCGGCTCTCTGTCCGTTTGATAACCTTTGGCAGCTTTGCTATATGCGGCAATTTTCCTCGCATTTTCCAGCATCAGCTCATTGGAACGCCCGGTAAATTCCTTGTGCTTTTCCGGATTTATATGCTTGATATCCAGTAAATAATGATCCAGCCATGGTAAAAGCTGCTCGATCACCTCATATTTTGCACAACCCATACTCTCCATAGCCGTATTGATTCCACACTCTTTCGCCGCCCGCAGCAAAGCGGTGGCAAACTCCGGTTGGCAGAGGCTTTCCCCGCCGGAGAGCGTCAGCCCTCCGCCGGAACGCCGGTAGTAAGGGCGATCCCGTTCCACTAGTTCCATCACCTCTGCTACCGTCACATCCTCACCGATGACCTTCGGCTTTCGGCGCAGTCGCCCGTCTGCTTCCAGAATGCCGCTGCCGTCCGGCACCAGCATCGTCTGAACGGCATATTCCTGGGACTCCGGATTGCAGCACCAACGGCACCGCAGCACACAGCCCTTTAAAAAGACAATCGTGCGGATGCCCTGCCCGTCATGGATGGAATACCGCTGTATATCAAAAATACGCCCCTTTACATTCCCATACTCTTTCATCGTTTTATTCCGCACCCTTTCACATTGTTCGGCACCTTTTGCCCCAAATTTCTTAACTCCAGATGATTCAACGCTTTCCGCTTCTAAAAAACCGAGACTTCTTTTAAAAGCCGAGGCTTTTTTAAAAGCCTTGCTCCGTTCGTCTTATAATATCATCCTGCAGGGATTTTGACAAAGTAGTAAAGAGCGCGCTGTAGCCTGCTACCCGGACAACCAGATGGGCATAGTTTTCCGGATGCTTCTGGGCATCCAGTAAGGTCTCCCGGTCAACTACATTAAACTGCATATGACTTCCCTTCTGGTCAAAATACGTCCGAATCAACGCCACAAAGTTTTCCAGACCACTGACCCCGCTCAGGGCAGACGGATGGAACTTCTGGTTAAAAAGCGTACCATTCGAGGCAATTCCATGATCCAGTCTGGATACGGAATTGGCTGCGGCAGTCGGTCCGTGAACATCCTTTCCGGCGGATGGAGAAACTCCGTCTGCTACCGGGGTATGCGCCAGCCGTCCGTCCGGAGTCGCGCCTGTCTGCGCGCCTAACGGTACATTTGCCGATACCGGATAAAGTCCCGCCTGGAACATTCCACCTCTTGGATTACAGTAGTTTTGCAACGGACGGGTATACGTATACGCCACATCTCTGGCAAAGGCATCTACCTCCGGAATATCGTTTCCAAACTTTGGAACCTCAGCAATCAAGTCATATAGTCGATCAAAGCTTCTCTGCTCCTCTTCGCTTGGTCTTCTCGCCGCGACTTCTGCCGTAATACGGGCAATCTGCGCTGCGTCTGGGGTAATACCCTTTTTCTTTAACTCCCCGACCACACTTAACACCATATCTTCAATAGAAGCTTCATCTAACCCACGCCCATAATTCATCTGAAGCGCCTTTTTATATTCCCCAATCGTCACCTGCCTGCTCTCGTAGACAAGCTGCTTAATCGCATACAGAGAATCCGCCATATTCGCGATACCAAAGCCCTGCGGTCCGGTAAAGTTATAAACGGCGCCGCCCTCCTGTAAGGAACGCCCGCGTTTGATACAATCATCTACCATACAGGACTCAAACGGCAGTGGGCAAAGCTCTGCATGCGCTACATCAATCGCATTATCTGCATTGACCAATAAAGAAATACTATAATTCATCTGTTCTTTATAAGCATCGTAAAATTCTTCAAAAGTACGCAGTTCTTCCACTGGCTTCGTCTGAATACCGACCAATTCGCCCCGGTCATAACCGCTAGAAAATACCAGCTCTAACGGACGGCACATATTGAAAAATGCCGCGTCGTGCCAGCCTTCTGTTTTTCCTGCCTTCTGCGGCTCTACACAGCCGATGATGTTATACTCTCTGGCGTCCTCTAAGGTCAGCCCGCGACTCATCAGCGACGGAATGATCACTTCATCATTATAATAGGCAGGAAGCCCAATCCCGGTACGCGTCAATCCGGCTGCTTTTATTAACAGTTCATGCGGCGAACCATTCCATACACGAATCGAAAGGGACGGCTGCGGCAAAAAGACATGATGAGAGGCTTCGATACACAAAAAGGACAAATCATTCGTTACATCCAGCCCCTCTTTATTCTGTCCGCCGACGATCAGGTTCTGGAACAGGCTGTAGCCGGCAAATCCCTCCGCACTGGCAGCATCCCGGCATTTATTCAAATCGTTTAATTTCACCCAAATACAATCAATCAGCTCCTGAGCGGATTCTATCGTGATCTGCCCAGCCTCCAAATCTTTTTTATAATAAGGATACATATATTGGTCAAAACGACCTGGAGAAATCGAATGTCCGCTGGATTCGAGCTGCAATAGCTGCTGCACAAACCAAAAGCTCTGGCATGCCTCATAAAAGCTCTCGGCACCACGCTCCGGCACCCGCCCGCAATTCCTCGCGATTGCCAAAAGTTCCTCCCGCCGCTGCGGGTTCGTCTCCTGATCCGCCATCTGCTTCGCCAGCACCATATAGCGATGCGCATAACGGATCACTGCTTCACAGCTTAGAATCACCGCCTGCAGGAAGCGAGATTTTCTGGCATAGTCCGCATCGCCCGGCTGACAGGTGTCTAACTCCGCCTGCGCCTCGGCAATAATTCCCTGATAACCGATTGCCAAAACCTTTTCATACTGCACCGTCACATGACCGACGCCATTGTAAAAATAGTTGCCCGGCGTAAACATGTTGTGCGCCATCGCCGTCAGCGTTTCCGGCGCCATATATGCGGTGGCACGTTCACTCGTCGTTTTTCCCTTCCAATATGGATGAACCCTCCGCAGATCCTCCTTTGTCTGTTCCGATATGTAAAACGGATCTGCTGCCCGATGCTCTACCGTATCAAACTCTGCCTCCAGCCACTCATAGGAAAACTCCGGATACGTCTGACAGCCCCGCGGCGCCAGAGTCGAGCTGCCGACGATCAGTTCTTCGTCCCGAATAATAATTGGAATATGATCTAAAATATGAGCAAATGCTTTTGCCCGTCTTATTACGATTGGTTCCCCCTCTGCCTGCTGATAAGACTCTGTTAGCAGCAGCGCACGCGCCGACTCGATCTCCGGCAGCTTTGCATAGAGATGTGACACCAATCTGGTAATACGCTCTGATTTTTTAATGGATTCTACAGGATATGAATTCCTCATAAGGCAAAATCCCTCCTTCTGGTTTGATTATAACCGGACGAAAGAGAAATGTCAACAAAAACGTCATAATTTTTTGAGGTTTTATGTGGTTTTTAAAATTTTAGACTGAGGGTTTGTTGATTTTCGTTTTTTTAGCGGCTACAACAGGTTTAACCGCCTGACGAAAAGTTGTAACAGCTTGACAGTCTGACGAAAAGTCGCAGTAAAAAATCGTAACAAAAATCCTTGACAAAAGTATAACACAGTGTTATTCTTTAATGGTCAACATTACGTTATACGTTAGGAGGATAAACGCATGATACCACAAATATCCGATGCTGAGCTTGAAATCATGAAAATTGTATGGGAGAACCCGGAAAAAGTAACGCTCTTCTCCTATATGATGGACGAACTGGCGTCCAGGGGAAAGCCCTGTCAAAAGAATACTCTGATTGTATTGCTGTCACGGCTGATGAACAAGGGCTTTTTAAGCGCCAAAAAAATCGGACGCCGCAACGAATATACCACGCTCATTTCAGAAACCGAATACCAGACCGCGCAGACTAAACGCTTTCTGGATAAGCTCTATGAGGGGAGTGCAAAGGGTCTGGTTTCCAATCTGATTATGGGCGACCTGCTGACAGACGAGGAATACGAGGAACTAAAAAATCTGTTAGAGAAAGGAAAGGAAGAATCATGAATACCATTTTGAAGGTTTTCCTGTCTATGTCCTGTTCCGGCGCCTTGCTTATCCTGGCTCTGTTTTTGCTGAAACGAGTTTTAAAAAATAAAATCAGCCGGCAATGGCAGTATTACATTTGGCTGGTTGCCGTACTGCGTCTGCTGCTCCCGTTCGGCTTAGAAATAAGCCTGCTGGGAAAGGTCTACCAAGCGCTCG
Organism: uncultured Lachnospiraceae bacterium; assembly: GCA_949155905.1. GTDB lineage: Bacteria > Bacillota > Clostridia > Lachnospirales > Lachnospiraceae > MGBC131033. The sequence continues at coordinate 27,697 of CASCWU010000029.1, read as the reverse complement.
ATCAGACGATTACCGAATCCATACCTTCCCCGCAGCAATCCGCCCCACAGCAACCCACCCTGCAACAACCTCTACCAAGTATTCCAGAAAGCAATTTCACTCCTGCTGCCGGAACAGAGCCAGACAACGAACAAGACAATTCTCCTACAGAGGATTTCACACCCACTCGTCCTTTTCAGGAGCTTAAAGCTCTGCTGTTTCATCCTGTCTGGCTAGTTTTACTGATTTGGCTGGTGGTAGCACTAAGCCTGCTGATACGGAAAATAACCATTTATCAGGGCTTTGCACAGTATATCAGAGCCGGATGGACTCCGGTTTCTGACACAAGGCTGTTAGACCAGCTTTCCCTGACAGCAGAGCGGTTATCCATGAAAAAACCGATAGAATTAGCAGTCAATCCATTCGTTTCCTCTCCGCTGTTGATTGGATTTTTCCGTCCATGTATTGTACTGCCCAGTACGGATATTCCTGAAAAAAATGTTCCGTACATCCTTTTACATGAACTGATACACTACAAAAGACGGGATATGTTTTATAAATGGCTGGTACAGATTACGATTTGTCTGCATTGGTTTAATCCCCTTGTGTACTTTATGAGCCGGGAGATTACAAAAGCCTGCGAATTTTCCTGTGACGAAGCCGTCCTTACCACTCCGGGAAGCAGCAACGCGCAGGACTATGGAAAAACCCTGCTGGATGCTATGGCGGCAGTCGGAGCATACAAAGAAAACCTTGGTGTCGTCACTCTAAGCGAAAATAAACAACTCTTAAAGGAAAGGTTAGGTGCCATTATGAATTTTAAGAAAAAATCCAAAACGATACGGCTTTTGACGGGAATATTGACGCTTTGTATGGTGTTTGGAGCAGCTTTGATTGGTATTTATCCGGTCACTGCCGCAACCAGACATACCGCAGCCAAGTCTCTGGTGACGATAGACAACAACCGCACACCGGAAAACACCGATACAAGCAGCAACCGATATTCGCAGACAGCAAGAAAATACTATGATTCCTGGATGGCGGAAAAATACTATAAAGCAGGCAGTCTGCCGTTGTTTGAGCTTACCTTCTCCCGCCTGGACAAAGGGACACAAAAGAAGTGGCTGGAAAAGCTCTATACCGACGGGGATTTTGCATTTTTCTCTGTCGCCCTAAGAGGACTTGACGAAGCCTCTTCCCTGCCTGCCGACTTTGCCGAAAAGGCATATGCTGACGAAGATATGGCGTTTTTCTCCACCTTGACAGACTGTATGGAGGAAGCGGAACTGGAGCTTTGGCTCGACAGGACTTTAGAAGATGAAAACTGGGCATTTCAATCTATACTCTTTAACAAGCTGAATCGCGACGACGAATTTGACGAACTGGAAGAAACGCAAAAAAAAGAATGGGAAGAAACACAAAAGACAGAATATGCGGCAGTAGGCGTGACGATGGACGGGAAAAACTATTACTATCAAGGACAGCTTGTCCATGTTTTCTTAGACATCCGCTCCAATCAATCCTTATACACATTGAATATAAATCCAAAGGGGACTGTAAATATCAAGCTTCTCCGCAACAAAAACAATAAGATCACAGATGTCATCCATATGACCGAAGCGGAAGTGAGAGAATTGCTGGAGGATATGGAAGAGGATGATGCAGAGGATGACGAATGGGAGGAGGAAGCAGACGAGGATGACGGATGGAAGGATACTGACTGGAACGATAGCCGCTGGAACAGCAGCGATTGGGAAAATAATGACTGGACAAATGATGATTGGGAAAATAACAGCGAACAGAACACTGCGGAAGGCAGAACCTGGTATCCCCAGGTGATTCCTGTCGATATAGATGCAATAGCGGCTGGAGAAATCGTCTGGCTGGGAGAATATACGTTATCGGAGGGAGACAGACTTTGGTATGCTGTTTCGGCAGAAACCGGAAAGGGACTGCAGGTTGGTTTTGCCAAACCGGAGGATACGGATTTGAATACTGCTTATTGTTCCGTGAAAAACTTACGCCAGGGAGACGAAGCACTGGAATGTATCGCAAGCCTTAAAGTGAAATCACCTGTAAAGCCCGGAACCTATCAACTCTTCCTTCGAGCCACCAACGGCGCCCTGGGCAATGTGAGAGGCAGCATTTCTATTGGCTTTTTAGCAGACGCTTCCTGACGGCTGTCCGATAGCAGGATAACCCCGGATAGCAGGAGGAGCTGTCCGATAGCAACAGCTCCCCCTTGTTTTCCCTACTCGATTTCTCCACGTTCAATCTCATAAAAATAAATATGCAGCCCGTCCTCTTCCATCCGTCCTTCTCCTTCAAACTGATTCCGGTGCAGATACGGCGCCAACGCTTTGCTGTCTGTGTAAAAGGTTGGGACGGTATGAAACGGCATCATGCCCTCCTGGTTCCGTTCGTCAAACCATCCATTATTTTCTATGTAAATATGCGCATCCTGCCCTTCCTTATCCTTTCCGGTCAGCATATACCGTGCCGACATATGCCGCACTCCGGCTGCATTGACTACCTGGGTATCTACCCCGCACGGCTCTACGATTCCGGTAAACAGCTCACTCTTCACACTCCCTCTAAAGGGGATCATTACCACCTCGCCATTCTCGGCTTTTAGCTGTACGGACGGGCCATCCATATCAATTTTAATATTTAAAATCGGGTTTGCTTTCATCTTACTTCCTCCTACTTCACTGAAAATACATTCTGCACAAACGCATCCGCCAACAAATCCGGGTAGGTATCGTTCAAGTTGTCCATCGCGGTATCCTCACGCCATACGGCAAAAAAGGTCGGCGGGTATACAACACCTCTCCCTCTAGTGCTATATTTCTAAAATATAAATACCATGAGCGTTTCTCTAAAAATTCCGCCTCCGGCAAACAAACAAAATTAACTATCGCAAAATAATTCATAGCAAGCTGCGTCGCTATTTGAGCCAGACCCTCATTATACCGTTTTGCTTCTATTCTGTCACATACTGTAATCAACGCAATATCTATATCTGAATCCACACTGTAATCTCCCCGTGCGCAAGAACCATATAAAATAACCCGAACCAAATCGTCTCCCATCAGTTTCCTTACCAAAAACGCGACTTCTTTCTTTATTGCCTTAATAACCGTATCATTCAAACAAAGTTCTTCCATCTTTCCTTCCTTCTTTCATCTCTTAATCAGAAAATTGTATCTTCTAACCGCCTTCCGCTTTTTTACAGTTTATCATAAGTCTCCCCTTATTTCAACAAAAAATAACTCCAGCATTCGTTTGATTGACATTGTAAACCATATCGTATATAATGAAGAAAAAGGAGGTAGTCAAATGGCAACAACACCAACTCAGATTCGGATCGATGCCAGCATAAAACAAGAAGCTTCTGCTCTTTTCAGTCGGCTCGGACTCGATATGTCCAGCGCAGTAAATATGTTCTTATATCAATGCGTCCTTCGCGGCGGACTTCCTTTTGCTGTGGAGATGCCAGCGTACAGCCAGAAAACCCTTGATGCCATGGCAGAAGCCCGCCATATTTCCCGCGATCCTGACGTCAAAGGATATTCCAGCATGGAAGATTTAAAAGCAGCTCTTGATGATTGATGTACCAAGTCAAATTTACCACAGCCTATAAAAAGGCTTATAAGCTCATGAAAAAACGTGGGCTGGATATCTCTTTGCTGGATGAAGTCGTCGATCTGCTGCGTCAGGGCAAGCAGCTCGAAGAACGGTACTGTAACCATAGACTGACTGGAAACTTTGCAGGGTTTCAAGAATGCCATATCAAACCGGACTGGCTGCTAATCTATCTCATCGAAGATGATATTTTAACACTGACCTTAATTGATACCGGCTCACACTCAGATCTTTTCAAAAAATAAGGCACAGACAGGAAATTCCATTTTCTAACGGAATTTCCTGTCTGTTACTTTTTCTTCCAGCAGCTTATGGGTACCTCCTCCATCATCTTGTCTTCTGCAGCATGGGAATTGTATGCGTGTGACATCCCGTCAAACTGCAAGCTGCGTAGTATCTTTTTCGGAAATGGTTTATGATCCGGTCGCTCCACATCCCCGTCACGCAGCGAATAGAATTGTGCCTATATTTTTATGAAACGACTTGTAACCATAGTTTTATTCTAGCAGCTTTCCTTAAATTACGATAAACGCTTTGTTTACCATATTCGTCATCACACTGTCCAATTCCTCAATCAAAATCCTCCGACAGTCCTCGCTTCCAAAAAAGTCTTGGAATGAATATTGCAGCTTTCTCATTGCTCTATCATATCCCGGCGTTCCATTGTAGATAGCAGTCAGCTTCTGTTTCAACTCAGAATTACCATAAGACATATCGTAAGCAACGCGGTCTACCACCAATGCAAACCTAGCTGGATCCATAAAATAATCCACATAGAACTCATAAAGTTGTTGGAGAGCAATATTTCTCTCACCTAATGCAGGATTCATCCCAGCCTCAATATTATCATTTTTCGTTAAAGACTTCACCGCTTTCATCAGTTCATCGTCAGAAAGGTTGTCTGCCGTAAACTTCACTGCACAATTATCATGTAGCGTTTTAAACGACTTAATGTAAGCTGTAAGCATCCGTTTAAGCAGCCCTTTCATATTGATTGAAAAATTTCCATACACAGATGCCCTCGTTGTATGTCCCAATCCAACCATGAGATTATTCCAATAGCAATTAACGCTACGACCATGTAGGCGCGGTGTCTTATCTGTAATGACATAACCATTAACTGTACTGACATCCTTACTAAGTGCATACTGCATCTCACCAATTATTGTACTGATTTTCATAGAATCCACAGACACCTGAACCGCTGGCATATCAGGCTCCAAAGCTGTAACAAATAACGGATCCGTTACCCCTTTCGGAAGTATACTCCTAAGCGTCTTCATAGAGAAATCTACAATCTTCTCAAAAAGTCCCTCTGGCTCAAAATTGCGTCTAATTGATTTACCTGTAAGGGCTTCTAAAATATAGCTGTCTTTGAGATATCTCATTGAGATCCAGCCAACCTCTTCCCTTGGTATCATATCAGAATATTTGTCCATCATAGCCTTTACATCCTCAATAACAGCATTGATGTTATTATTATAAGTAGTTTGGTTAATATACAGACCTCCCTCGTTTCTCTTATTGATAAGATTCTCCACAATACGGTCAGCCTTTGTGAACAGTAAATAAACTGGGGTGTCAAGATTGCTCTTTTTCTTAATTTCTTCTCTTTTCTCCTTCAATACCTTACAACATTCGGTCAGTGTATCATCTCTTTCCTCTAGGCTCATAAGAAAAAGAATCATATCCGCCTTACAATTCAATGCGATTTCGAGTACATCACTTATGTCTTTAGCTTCTATTCCTTTCTGCGTCATTCCCATTGTATCTCGTATACAGAATCTAAATGGTAAGTCTTTGTACTTCTCCTGCGCCATTTCTATTAGTTCTCCCCTTGGTCGGCTTGCTACCGAAATATGGTCGATTAACAGGCTGTATGGTGCATTTGGGTCAAATAATGCGGACAATATCTTCTTACCGTCATCTCCCCCGTCTAAAGAATACTGCATCATATTTTCGGAAAAAAGTTCATCCCCTATGGAATCACGCAGACACCTTTCGATGATAAGTCCAATATTCTCAAGCCATCTAATATAGCCCTCCTTTATCTCCTCCGACATCTCCTCGAACATCTCTTCAAAAATAAGTTCCTGGACTTCGGCAAGTTTCACTTTCTTGCTCTTCATCTCATCACGCCGTTTTCTCACCTTTGCTCTGAAATCATTATCCACCATATAGTCTAAAATCAGCACAAGGGATTCTTTTAATTCTTCTATAGACAGCTCATCCTTAATCTGGCCAAGATGATACATAGCCCCATTCGGCTCAATTATTTGCTCGAACTTATCATCAAATTCATCCATCGTTTCCTCAGTATCATAGTCGTTCTTCCTGAATAAATCCATGAGAATGGACAGAACCTCCATATGTACCTTCTTGGAGGCATAGTCTTTTTTTACAATTTTGATAGCAAAGCTACCTTCGTCTTCAATACGCTTATCAAAAATAAACTCGCAAGGGATAATGGTAGTCTGGCTCTTTTCTCCTATTCCAATTTTCATAAATGGAATCAGTCTGTGATTTAATAAGAGATAGATCAGTGTACTCTTCCCCGACCCCGAAGGCGCCACCACAACTAACTGTGGTGCTGAGTTTCCACGCTTCAATGCAGAAATTGCTGTGATTTTAGTTTTATTATTTTGACAATAATTCATAGTCTTTCCTCTCTTTACTTTGATTGACTTTCATTTATAGCTCCAATTCAAAGTTATCCGTCCATAAAAAATACCCCCTTGTCTTGTTAGTTTCAGAAACTATCCGACAAGAGGATATTAAAAAACTGTGTGTATACACAGCAAATCCCACTTCTGTTTGCTGATACATCATTCTGCACTATTCGCATGAATCCATGTTCAACACTGATTATCAACTCATCACCCCAATGGAATGCATCTTGTCGTTCAGCTTCTACCTATCAAATTATCACATTTTTTTGAGTATGTCAATAATTTTTCTTTTATTTCCAGCTCTAACGCTCAAACTTAGTTTCTATCTTCTTTTCAGAGCAATTGTTTCTTTTTTCACGAAAAAATTTTTAAACGTCAAAACAGAACGCCAGGATATCTCTACCCTGGCGCTGCATTCAAGCTCTATCCGCCTACTCCCCCTGCTCCCGGTTCGGCATACTCCGAATCGGCTGTTTTTCTGCCTTGTGCAGCCCTTCCGCCATGGCCGCCCCACATCTCTTCAAACTCCGTCTCATAGCTCTGAAAATGACACAGAGCCTCCAGATATTCCTCCACGGAGGCAGAGCCCGGAAATCCCAATAGGGTGTTGGCGTTGCAGGTGTCGCCGGAATAGACGACACGATGTACTCGATCCAGCAGTACAATCGTTCCGCGGGTATGTCCTGGTACTTCAATTACCTCCAGACAAAAATCCCCCAAATCAAAGATATCGCCGCCATAAACCGGATAAGTTTTGACCGGACATTCCGGTACGACATCCTCTAGGGTGGCCTTATTTTGCGGCTCGGAAGCCGTAAAGCCCAGACGCTCCTTCCGGTCGGAATGCTGCTTGCTATACATCAGCTCAATATCCGCCGGATGAATAAAACACTCACCGTATTCATAAGCGGCTCCGGCATGATCCAAGTGTCCGTGTGTCACGACGAACAGCACCGGCAGATCGGTCAGTTCTCTGACATACGCTCTAAGCGAACCAACTCCGGTCAGCCCGTCTATCAATAATGCCCGTTCCTTTCCCTCTATCAGATAGCATTGCGCACCTCCGATACAAGAAATCAAAGTGACATTATCAAAGATTTTTCTGCTTCTAAAAAATTTGGTTTCCTTTACACTTGCTTGCTCCATTGTATTTTTCCTCTCTTATCTATTCTGGTACGGTATCTCCCGGATTGGCTGCTTTTCTGCCCTGTGCAATCCATCCAGGGTATAGACAATATTACAATAGCCGCCCTCTACCGGAAGGAAATTCTCTCCGCGTTGTTTTGCCAGCAGACAGCCCTCCTTCGAGCGTTTGGAGGTCGGCGGTACTGCTATCCGGTCGTCCTTCCCTGTCAAAATCTCCTCACAGAGTCGAATGCCATCCTCTACCGCTGATTTCGGTACTGCCCTTTTGCCATGGCCGCCCCACATCACATCAAATGCTCCCTCGTATTGCTTCAAATGATGCAGGCTTTCCAGGTATTCTTCAATAGAGGCAGAACCAGGAAGATTCAGCAGAGTATTTAAGTTGCAGGCATCCCCGGAATAGACGGCACGGTTTGCCCGATCCAGCAATACAACCGTCCCACGGGTATGTCCCGGTACTGCTATCACCTCTATCATTACACCGCCCAGGTCAAACATGTCACCATCGTAGATCGGATAGGTTTTCACCGGCACGGCAGGCACAACGTCCGCCAGGGTAATCCCCTCCTGCGGCTTTCTCGTCGCAAATTCCAGCCTGGCCTCCTCTCCGGAGTGCATCCCGCTTGACATCAGCGCCATATCCTCTGGATGGATAAAGCATTCCCGATATTCAAAAACCGCTCCGGTATGATCCAAATGCCCATGCGTCACAACGACCAGCACCGGCAAATCCGTCAGCTCCCTGATATATGCCCGTAACGAGCCCACGCCGGTTAGGCCGTCGATTAAAAGCGCCCGTTCGCTTCCCTCTACTAAGTAGCATTGCTCCCCGGCCAGACCGGAAATCAACGTAACGTTTTCAAAAATCTTACTGCTTTTAAAAAATTTACTTTCCCTCATCTCTGTCGTTTGTTCCATATCACCTTTTGCTCCTTTCGCTGCTTTTATTTTATCTTATCATGTTTCTCCTTGAAACACAATGCTCCGCATCCATTACAGCTATTTTTAAAATAAGGGGTGTAAAAAAAGTCTCTCCTGTGATTTTAAAAACAACGGTTTTGAACGGCATTTTGTTGTTCTCTCACAGGAAACTACGACTTTTTTCACATCCCCATCCTATTTTTATTTTACCTCTGGTTATACCGATCCAATGCCTGCTGCTTTAACTGAATACAGATCTGAATTCCATAGGTTTCCAGATTCTTGATAAAGCTGTCATAATCATTCTCCGGCACGTTTCCCATAATATATTTCGTCGTAAACTCATCTACCAATGTTTCAATATCCGTATAGTGATTGTAAAACTCTGTATTTTCCTCTGTCGTCAAGGTGACTGAACTATGAATGGCATAGTCATTTCCATCTAAATCCCACGATGCCATAGCCAAGGCAACATCATTGTCACCACGAATTTTTTGATTGGTAGCCCAGGAATACAGGCCAAGCGTAGAGGTTCCTAACGTATACAGGTTTTTTGTATCCATTGCCGTCAAACCATCTACTCCCTTCATGACCTTTTCTGACCACTGATATTCTCCAGCCTCATCTACAAAATAGCTATCCCCTTCTATTCCATAGTTAATTAGTTCCATCCCGTCGGTCGTATACATATAATCCAGCCATTTTGCTGCCAACTCGATATCCTTGCAGTTAGAAGTGAGATTAACGGAAATATCCAAGTATTCTCTGCCAGGGAAAGTAGATTGTGCCGTTTCACCCTTTACTAAAGTAGGGTTTTTAGCTCCTATCAGGAAAAAATCTGCCTCCTGTGTATAGCCCTGCACCTTTAAAACATCTGCCATATATCCTGACAGCTCCAGGCCGACACCGCATTTTCCAGTTGCCATTGTATCATGATCCGTCATAAACACTACATTATTAGTCGGGAAATTTGGATCAATCAGCCCCTCCGCATACCAGCTGCGGAATAAATCCAGCCATTTCTTATAGCCTTCCTCTATCGGCCCGAATTTTACCTTTCCATCCACCTGATAAAATTCCGGCATGACATCATAGGCAGATAAAAACCCGCCAGTCATACCCAATCCGTCCCCTGGAATACTCATTGGATAATCACAATCTGTTTTATCCCGGAAGGCCACCAACATATCATGCCACTCGTCTATCGTTTCCGGCACTTCTAATCCCAGCTTATTTAACCAGTCCTGCCGAATCGCCAACCCTGACCAAATTGGTTCTCCCTGAATCTTTCCGTCCCAGGTTGCATATGCCCAGACTGTATCCAAACGTCCACTATCCGAAGTAGAATTTTTCCGAATTCCTTCGTCGGAATTCAAAATACGACTATAATTCGGCATATATTGCGCCACAATATCCGTCATATCTAAAAATACCCCGTCATCTACTGCTGCCGATAACCCCCCTGTATAATAGGAAGAGGCATTACATACAATATCTGGATAATCCCCAGAAGCAATCAGTAAACCGAACTTTTCCTTTGCCTCTGTATTGTTCGCATACGTCCAGTTTAGATGAACATTTGTTCTTTCCTCCAATTCCTTATAAGCAATCAATTCGTTCGGATCACTGACATAACTATTCGACCAAGTCAGCCAAATCGAAAGCTCTTTCTTTTCCTCTGTCAATGGAAGGCCACTTTCATTTCCTTCCAGTGTCTGTTCCTGACTGTCGTCTTCCGTTTCCGGATTTTTCGTCTCTTCGTTTTCCTTTTCCGGCGTCTGGTTTTCTGTCTCCTGCTTTTCCATCTCCTGTTTGTTGCCCTTATCCCCAGATGCTGGCGTTTCCTTCTTTCCACAGGCAGCCAGTGATGATACTGCCAAAACCAGCACCAGCAAAAGTGCAATCAAATGGTTCCTTTTTTTGGATTCTTTTTTCGCTCTCATTCTTCATATCCTCCTTTGCTTAGATACCCCGCCAGAAGCCTGCCTCTTTCCGAAGTTCCGAAGCAATGCTTCCGGTCAGACCTCCGTTTCTACTACATGTAGCCTGCCACTTTCCAGGCTACTGTGTCTATCATAGCAAAGGTGCCTATTCTCTCCAACTCCCTGCTTTTGCAAAGTACCGATATTTTGCAAAAAATCCGTATTCTGCAAAAAAGTGGTTATAGATTAACTCCTTATTTCTCGAATTTCCCAAGCATTCTGCTATATTGTGCAGGCGTTACGCCCTCCCTCTCCTGAAACAGACGTACCAAGGGCCTGCTGCTGTAAAAACCGACCTCCTTCGCCGTGTCGCCGACCGACAGCCCCTCTGCCAGCAATTCCTTTGCTCGTCTCAAACGCAGGGAACCAATATATTCTAACACTCCTACGCCCTTTTTCGTCTTCATATCTCTCGAAAGTGTGGAAATATGAATGCCAAACCGCTCTGCTATCGCGCCTACCGTAATCTGTGCATCGCAATAATTTCCTTCGATATAGGCCAATACCTGCTCCAGTCGTTCGGAGGTTTCCTGACTTTTCCGCTTTTCCTGCCCCTGTCCCCTCTTATGTTCTCCGCTATCCTGCCCTGCCGCACTCCCCTTTGCTGACAGCCATTCCAGCAGCCGCTTCGCTGCCTCCTCCATTTGCTGCTCCCTCAGCAGATCGTCCACTCGCTCACACGTCATCCAGTAATCCTCAAACTCTTCGAGAGAGGGATTTTTGTCCCGATCTGAATACAGCAGCAAGGTTTCCTCAGAGCCTACCTGAGAACGATACTGCGTCAGACAAAGCACATCCTGATAGCACTGATGAAGCTCCCCCTCCTCTGCTGCGAGGCGGCTGATATTGACACAGACACGAAGCTGATAGCTTTCCTCAAAAAAGCTGCAAAGCCGGAGCATCCGTCCGCGTATCTCCTCTAAAAATGTTTCTGCATCTTTCCATCCATCTCTGGTATCTAAATCAATCAATGATTTTGGAGCATCCTTCAATCCCTCTGGCTTCCAAAGAATAAAATAGTACAAATCCTCAATGCTCCCGCTTCTATGGCAGCAACTCTCCCCTAACAGCTCCGTCGCCACATTTTCTATAATAAAATAAATCAGCTTTCGATCTTGCTCCTTTGACCAGGCGCCTTCCTCCTGTCCCTCCAGGACAAGTTCCTCCGCATCAAAGCTGACCACAACAAATTCCCCTTTTCCGTCGGTCTCGCCATATGCTCCGCCCGCCTCTTCTTTCTTCGTTCCGCTTCCTAACTCCAGCCGCTCCTCCGCCTCCACTTTGGAAAGCGGCTCACCCTTTACCAAAATCCGCGACATTCGGATATCCCGCATCACCTCATCCATACTCCGGGAGCGTTCCCGTTCTTGCTCATAGCCCTTCATGAGCTGGCGGACACTCTCCTGCATCGCCTCCCAACCTGCCCCCTCCTCCTCTTTTTTATGGCGGGAAAGCATCGCTGCCAGTTCTCCAATTGGCTTATAATTCCACCTGGAAATCAGATAGCTCAGCAGCCCGCCTAAAATGGCACACAATACGATATAGCCGCCTAACAGCCACATCATATTCTGCAGCTCTCTTCGGTAGCGAACCTCCTGCTGCACCGTATACAAGGTTAAATCATAATAGGATAGCTCGGTTTTAGAAACACAGCAGCCTCCCTTCCACCAAAACGCCTCCCCGGCAAAGTCTATCTGCCGGATTTCCTTTATGCCTATTTGCTCCTCCTCGGATACTATCTGATAAACCTCTCCGGCCTTATCCTCAATATAAAGATTCATCCCTTCTGAACGAAAGCTCTGGTCAAAATAGCTCGTATCAAAATAGAATAATACGATAATCTTCTGATCCATAAAGGAAACGTTATCCCGCAACGTACTGATATAGAGCATTTGCTGTCCAGCTTCTCCTTCACCTCCCACTAAATGTACCGTATTCATAATCGAACCAGACAGCATCTCAAAAAAGGCATCCCGTTCCATCAAAAGTTTTCTATAGACATATTCCTCATTTCCCATAATATCAAAGCAATAAGAATCCCCTAATACGGTTCCGCTCCAGGGAAAATACAAATAAATTCCCCGCAGCATCGGCTTCTCCCGCTGCTTTTCCTGAAGAAGCCTCTGTGTCTGCAGGGATATGTCCGTCCCGTCCGCCTTGGTAAAGGCCCCCTTTAAAATCGCATTTACGTTACTGTCTGCCATAAGACGGCTGCTCAGCTCATTAAACTCCTCACAGATTTGATTTAGCTTGCCCTCCTTTTCCAAAATCAGCTGCCGGTTTGTCTCCTCTGACTTCTGTCTGATATTTTTCATAGAATACGCATATAAAATACAGCCAAACACGACCGGAATGATGACGACTAAAAAAATCGACGCACTCCAACGGTAAATGATTTTTCTCTCGCTTTTTTTCATGGCCTCTCCCCCTTCGCCTGGGAGGGAGAAATTCCATATCGTTTTTTAAACAGCTTGCTGAAATGATAGGCGTCCTCATAGCCGACCGCCGCCGCTACCTCCTGAATACTGCCTGTCCCTCCCTGTCCCAAAAGTTCCTTCGCCCGCTCCAGCCTGAGGTTAATCAAATGCCGAATCAGCGTGTCTCCTGTTTCGCTTTTAAAAATTTTGGAAATATAATAGGGGCTGAAATACATATTTGCGGCAATCTGATCGAGCGATATCTTTTCATTATAATGATCCTCCAGATAGTCTATGATCTGCTCTACCACATACTTCCGGTTTGCCGACTCAAAGGCACGCCCTCCCTGGTTTTCTATCGGCTCGCACTGCTCTCTGGCCACAAAAAGAATCATCTGCATCAGATAGGCCTTTAGCATAAAATAACGTCCCTCCCGGCAGACAGCATTTTCTGTTTCCATAGACGCACACAGCTTAAACAGCTTCTGCCGCAGCTCTCCCTCCGTATGCAGGATTGGCTTATCCCCCGGCAAGGGCAGATAATTATACGGATAGCCCCGAAACTGCAGATCCGAAAAACCCACAAAAAACTCTGTCGATGGGATCTCGCTTCCCGGCAAAAGTCTGGCCTGATGTGCCATCCCCGGATTTAATACCAGCAAATCCCCCTCACAGACCTCATAAAGCCTTCCTTCAATATAATACCTTCCATGTCCGGACATTATAAATGCTATTTCCAGATGATCATGGCTATGGGGTGCATCCTCGCCCTGCCACCTTGTCCCCTTCCAGGTAAACAAAAATGTCGGGTTCAACTCCTCTATCAATACCACTCTCTTCTCCATACGCATAACACCCGCTCCCCTCTTTTTCCCGGTTCTTTCCAATTCCCTTCCTGGTAGACTCCTGTATCCTCTTTTCATAGAGCCTTCTGCAAATATAATACATCTTTGCTGCAAGATAGTCCATTTCTTTTTTCAGGAAATCGCGGTAGATTAGGAGGCACCACGCAATAAATCATAACATAAGGAGGTTATTTTTCATGGCTATCAAATGGTTTTATTCCTTTTTAAAACGCTATCGAGCGCGGATTTTCCTGGGACTGCTCTTGACTACCTTAATCGCGGCGTTTTCCATTGTCAACCCTTATCTTTCCGGCATTCTCGTAGATGATGTGATCCAGGCGGGCAATTATTCCCTGCTGCCTAAGCTTATTGCCTGTCTGTTAGGCATTACTCTGCTGACCAGCCTTTTGCGTTTTTTATACCAGGTTATTTTTGAGACTACCTCCCAAAATGTTCTTTATGATATGAGAGGAAAGGTCTATCGCAAATTGCTTGAGGAGGATTTTAATTTCTACAATAAAAAGCGAACCGGCGATTTGATGAGCCGTCAGACTGGCGATATGGATGCCATCCGGCATTTTGTTTCCTATATTATTTATGCCGTGTATCAAAATATACTGCTGTTTCTCTTTGCATTGCTGATGATTTTTACGGTCAATACCAGGCTCGCGCTCTGTATGCTTGTCGTACTGCCGTTTACCGCATTTTCCACCTTTTTTCAGGCCAAGGAGGTCAAACCGGCCTTCAAACGGAATCGGGAGTGCTTTTCCTCCTTAAATACCTTCGTCCAGGAGAACGTCAGCGGCAACCGCGTCGTAAAGGCCTTTGCCAAGGAGGACTACGAAATCGAAAAATTCGAGAAAGAAAATGATAAATTTCGGGATGCCCAAATCCGCGCCTCCAAGGTATGGATGAAATATGTGCCGATATTTGAAATCCTCTCCTATGCGCTGACCATTGTCCTGATGCTCTATGGCGGCTATATGGTGATCGAAGAAGAAATTACAATGGGTGATCTGGTCAAGGTCAACGGCTACTTATGGATGCTCAATATGCCGCTGCGTATGGCTGGCTGGTGGGTAAACGATATTCAAAACTTTGCTACATCTGTAGAAAAAATATATGCGACCTACCATGAGGAGCCGCGCGTCTTTTCTCCCCGCACCGGAGGGATTCACGAAAGGCTGAAGGGGGATGTCGAATTCCGCCATGTCTGCTACCATGCGGACGACGAGGACATCGTATCCGATATCAGCTTTCAGGTAAAGGCAGGTCAGACCGTCGGCATCATCGGCTCTACCGGGGCAGGCAAATCTACGTTAATGAATCTGCTCTGCCGGTTTTATGATACGACCTCCGGTGAGGTGCTTTTGGACGGCGTAAATGTCAGGGATCGGGATCTTTACAACATGCGCGACAACATCGGAATGGCGATGCAGGATGTATTTCTTTTTTCTGATACTATCGAAGGCAACATTGCCTACGGCAGACCGGACTGTACCTTTGAGGAGGTAAAGCAGGCTGCGATTATGGCAGACGCCAATCATTTTATTTCTGCTCTGCCAGACGGCTATGACACGATTGTCGGCGAACGGGGTGTCGGTCTTTCCGGCGGCCAGAAGCAGCGGATTTCTCTTGCCAGAGCGCTGTTAAAAAATCCGTCTGTTCTCATTCTGGACGATACCACCTCTGCCGTTGATATGGAAACCGAAAGCTATATCCAGCAGCAGCTAAAAACGATAAAAAAAGACTGCACCAAATTTATCATTGCTTATCGGATCTCTTCGATTCGGGACGCCGATTTGATTCTGGTCATGGATCAAGGACGTATCATTGAGCAGGGAACGCACGATTCTCTCGTATCCGCGAATGGCTATTATGCTCAGGCCTTCCGCAACCAGTACGGGGAAATCCCTTATGAGCTAATGAACCCTGTCCAAGAAGGAGGAATGTAACATGGCACGAAACCGTTATGATATGGACGAAGTTTTAGAGGACAGCTTTGACGTCAACCAATTAAAACGTCTGGGACATTATATCTCCCCCTACAAAACAAAAATGTTGGGGATTATTGTTCTGATGCTGACCTCCTCTGCCGCTACAATGCTGATACCGATTTTTTTCCAGAGGATTATGGACGACTATATTCCGGCCAAACAGATGACTGCTATCTGCCTAATCAGCGCTCTTACCCTGCTGGTTGCTATCTTCTCTGCGGTCAGCCTGCGGATCAAGATCAAACATATGAGCATCATCGGACAAAGCATCATCCACGCGATACGTTCCGATATTTTCTGCCATTTGCAGGAGCTGCCGTTTTCCTACTATGACGACAGGCCACACGGAAAAATCCAGGTGCGGGTAGTCAATTACGTCAACAGCCTAAGTGATTTATTGAGCAATGGTATCGTCAATACGATCACCGATCTGTGCAACCTGTTTTTTATTGTCATTTTTATGCTGATCTGCGACGTCCGCCTGACTCTTGTCTGCCTCTGCGGTCTCCCGCTGCTGGCTGCCGTTATCGTCCTGATCAAGAAAAAACAGCGCCGAGCCTGGCAGATTCAGTCTAATAAGCAATCCAACCTCAACGCCTATATTGCTGAGAGTATCAACGGCATCCGCGTTACTCAGTCCTTTGTCCGGGAAAAGGAAAACAACAAAATTTTCAACCATTTAAGCAGCAGCTACCGGCAATCCTGGATGCACGCCGTCCTCTTTAACTTTACGATGGGGCCGAGTGTTGACATTATCTCTGCCGTCACGACTTCCTTTATTTATGTACTGGGAATTCAATGGATTCTGGCGCCCGGGGATGCTATGACGGTCGGTAAGCTGATTGCCTTTACTGCCTACATCGGACGGTTCTGGAGCCCGATCAATACCTTGGCAGGCTTTTACAACTCCTTGCTGACGGCTATTTCCTATCTGGAGCGAATCTTTGAAACGATAGACGAGCCGGTCTTAGTCAAGGACGCACCAGGCGCCGTGCCGATGCCGCCGATTCATGGAGAGATAGAATTCCGAGACGTAACCTTTGGCTACGAAGAGGGGCAGCAAATTTTAGACCATATCCATTTCCGTGTCCGTCAGGGAGAAACCTATGCGATAGTCGGCCCGACCGGAGCAGGCAAGTCCACCATTGTCAATCTGATCAGCCGTTTTTATAACGTTGGCTCTGGCCAAATCCTGATCGACGGGATTGACATTTCCTCTGTCACCATCCATTCTCTACGCTCCCAAATGGGTGTGATGATGCAGGACAGCTTTATTTTCTCCGGCACGATTATGGACAACATCCGCTACGGCAACCGGGAAGCGACCGACGAGCAGGTCATCGAGGCTGCCAAAACCGTCTGCGCCCACGATTTTATCTCACAAATGGAGGATGGCTATGACACAGAGGTAAATGAGCGCGGAAGCCGTCTGTCCGCCGGGCAAAGACAGCTTATTTCCTTTGCCAGAGCCCTGCTTGCCGATCCGAAAATCCTGATTTTAGACGAGGCTACCTCCAGCATTGATACGGAAACGGAGCTGCTGCTACAAAAGGGGCTGAACCGCCTGCTAGAAGAGCGTACCTCCTTTATTATCGCACACCGGCTTTCTACGATTAAAAATGCGGATTGTATTTTGTATGTAGATAAGGGCAGTATTTTAGAACGTGGAAACCACGAAGAGCTGCTGGCACAAAAGGGAGAATATTATCAGCTTTATATGTCGCAGTTTGATTTTTTAAAAAAAGCGGTATAGCATAACCATTCAAAAAAAGCACATATGTTTGAAATAAGTTGCAAATCTCCTGTTTTTTTGATAAACTATCAGAGACGGAAACCAACTCAAAAAGCATCAGGAGGAACTTATGCGATGAATCGAATAGAGCCTTGTATTTTAATGAACATGGTAATGATATACGACGGGGAGGGCAATGTACTGGTTCAGAACCGCCTTAACCCAAACTGGCCGGGCATCTGCTTTCCGGGAGGCCACGTAGAACCGGAGGAGTCCTTTGTCCTTTCGGCTATCCGGGAGATCAAGGAGGAAACCGGACTGGATATTACAGATTTGGAGCTTTGCGGCATCCGCCAATGGAGAA
Source organism: uncultured Lachnospiraceae bacterium (assembly GCA_949155905.1). Taxonomy (GTDB): domain Bacteria; phylum Bacillota; class Clostridia; order Lachnospirales; family Lachnospiraceae; genus MGBC131033. The sequence goes on along the minus strand of CASCWU010000029.1, from coordinate 10,000 downwards.
CCCCTACCGACCCTGCGGTTTTTCCGGGCGGAAAGCCCACCCGCTGTATTGTCCTGCTTTATAAAACCTGCCATTTTTCCGGTGAATTGCGCTCCTCGGAGGAAGGAGAGGTATTTTGGATAAAACGGGAGGAGCTATTCCAGCAAAAGCTGGCAAGTAATTTTTCATACATAGTAGAAATTATGGAATCGGATCACCTCTCGGAAAATTATTCCACTGGGTCAAGCGATAGATCTGGCTATATGCAATATTAAGAACTGTTATTAAAACCGTTGTAATGGCAGGTGCGAACGAAGCAAAAATGAGATTCCCTGCTGCCATAAGACAATCCCCAGCATCGTCTTGCACATGACTGCTGCGAGTGGATTACATCCAGAAAGGAGTTCCTATGTACCCTGTCCTTCCTATCCTGGCGGATCTGCATACACACAGCATTTCCAGCGGACACCATACCACCGATACGATAACCGATCTGGCTCGTGCTGCCGCAGAGCGCGGTCTTTCCCTGCTTGGGATAACGGATCATGGCCCTGCTATGGCAGGTGCGCCTTCTCCGGCCTATTTCAGAAGCTTGTCCTCTGCACCTTCTACCCGCTTCGGCGTTTCTATTCTTTATGGAGTAGAGTTAAATATCCTTGATGAAACAGGCTCCTTGGACTTGCCAGATGATATTTTATCCACCTTAGACTTTGCTGCTGCAGGAATCCATTTTCCTTATTTTTCCAAGAAAAGCTCCGTTGCTATCACCTCCGCCTACCTTCACGCGATCCAGCATCCCTTTGTCCATATCATCACCCATTGCGACGATCCCCGTTTCCCGGCGGATATCGCGGCGATACCAGACCCGCTGCCAGAGAATTGCTGCGCTGGTGCGCCTTTTACGGACATCCGGTTTTGTTGGGCAGCGACAGTCACGGATGCAATCAGGTAGGGCGGATGGAACATTGTCTGGCCTTTTTGGGAGAATGTGATTTTCCGCCGGAGCTGGTACTGAACCAAAGACCGGAGGAAATTCGGACATTTTTCAGGGAAGGGCTGTAGCATCTGCCCGCTCTATCACAAGCTGAAATTGATAGCTCCCTCCGCTCGAAAAATCCTTCTGGCTTGCCGGACTTATCTTGGCAGATACCGTAACTCCATAGGCGGTTCGTGTAAAGCTTCTAAGCGAAGCGTTCTCCAGTTCCCTTATAATCTGCTCATCCTCCCCTCCTGGCAGCAAGGTTCCTCCCTGCGCTTTGACAAACGCATTGGGATCCTCTTCCCCCACATTCACCCATTTCCCCTTACTGTCCAAACGCTTCCCGGAATTTACTTTGAAATAGCCCATATAGGCGTTACAGTCTTCTGCAAATTGTTCTACGGAAATATCCCCTCGATGCTTTGGCATAGCCGCCTCCAAAGCAGAAACTGCCATCAAAGCAAACATTGCAAAAATAATCAGGAAATAACCGCCCAGCCGTCCGATATGTACCAGAAAAGAGCGCCACGCACTCCATCCGCTTTCCTCTTGTACCTCTAGGCTGGAATTCACCTCCCAATCCCAAAATCCATTAGAGGCTCTGACCAGAGTCAAAAGCCCCCCCGCCTCATAATAACGGATATTTGCCCGAACCATACCGGAATGCTCTTCCATTTCCTTAATTGTCATAGATAGTCCTCCTTTGCTGTATGCAGTATCTTTTTGCTCTATCTTACACTATCAAGGAACTTTACAGTCAAGTATTTTTCATTTTCTAAAAACATTTTAGTGTTTGTAATACTGCTGCCCCTGTCTGCTTCTGCTCCTTTACCTCCATCAGCAGCCTGGTAGCCTCCGCCCGAATCAACTCCAGGATTCGTATTGCCTCTGTTGCATCTTCTTCTTTTGTAATAGTAAAATTATCCCCTGGATACCTGGTGTCAAAATAAAAATCTCCTAACCATTTGCAATCCTTTGACTCCACGGCAATCTCGCAGACTTCTTTCAGTTTATTTAAAATACTCCGTAAATTATGAGAGGACATCAACTTTTCTGCATCCTCATCCTCTGTAAAATAGTGTTCCAAAACTGCTTTTAAATATTTTTCTCCTGCCTGAGCGCAGCCTGCTACTACCGGATTATAATTTCCTTGCCCTTTACAAAATTCCAATCCGTTTTTCGCATATAAATAGTCATTTTCCGCAATCGCAAAGTAAGAATTCAGGCTTCCCATAGTAAGACACCATCCCTTCTGATATTTTTTACAAGGGTGCATTCCGATGCGGCAAACTGTTCTTCCGAATAAAAAACCAAATCTGCCCTCTGTTCCTCAAATTCACTGTGCAGTCCTCCCCGAAGCTCCCGCGGCAGCTCGCCTGTGGTCAGCGCCAGAATATCCAAATCACTGCCCAGTTTTTGCTCCATCCTTGCATAACTGCCAAATAATACAATACGATGTATCTCCGGAAATTGACTTAACCTGTCTACCAATATGCTTATTCTTTCCTTTGTCTTATTCTCAAAGGGCAGCTTCTCTATCTGGTTGATCGAACCTCTTTTCTGCATAAAATGTCCCTCCATCCTATACAAACCTTTTTTAAGCTTTTGTATCTACTAGTATATCATGCCCTTTTCTGCCTTGTCACCCTCTTTTTTTGCAGGAAACGGCATAGCAACAAACAAAAAGAAAAAGCCAACAATAAATTCCCGCCAGCTTTTTCTCTACCCTTCTTATACTGCCTGCACCGGCTCTCCGGCACCTGGCTTTGCACTGCTCATCCCAAACAAAGTAAAATCAATCACGCCCGGTCTTAACCCTTCCGGCCAGCCTGTGATCACCAATCTGGCAGCCTGACAAAGAAGCGGCTTTTCCGCCACGTCATAAAAGAAAATGAAATCTTCTGTATTGGCCGTCCGGTCAATCAATGTCACCCATTCATCCTTGTAAGGGTCGCCGTTTAGTATTTCAATCCGATATTGGAAGGCTCCGACATTCTTTTTACCATTTCCATTTAGCGGCCCATTTACGCTGGAAGTATCCTCTTTAGCGGTATTTTCTCCGTCCTGCCCTTCGTCTGGCAGCAGACCGACTTCCTTAAACAGCACTCTTGCGGCATACGCATAATAATCTGCCCGCAGCCCAACCAGAAAGCATGGTTCGTTGTCCTCGTCCGCTGGCTGCCACCAAGTCATAATATTATTGTCGTTTCCATAGACTGCATTTCTGCCTGGCGCATGGCTGCTGCCCCAGGAACCATAACGGGCGGTGATGTTATCCAGGTTCGTCCCGTTGCCAAGCTCTGGATGCTCCAATACACCTGGTACAAACTGCGGTGTTTCGTGAAAGGCGGCAACATACAAATCCCCGTTTTCATCTATTCCCATCGGATCGCAGCCAATCCGCCGTTCTAAATCCTGATCTACCCCTATCAAGACCGTATAAAACAGCCAAAGTGTTTCCCTTGGCCCTCGTGCTACACTGGCATGACCAACACCGCGACATAGCCCGTCTACCTTTCTGGCTACAGGATTGTTCTGTTGAAGCTCAAATCCTTCTAACGGAGAAACCGTTGATTTGTAACACCCCATTGCATACGTATCAAATTCTGTCCCACAGACCGAATACAGCAAATAATAAACCCCATTTTGTTTAATCATCCAAGAACCTTCCGGAAAGCCATTGCTCCAATCCTGATTGAACTCTCCCATCCGCTCAAACTCATGCTCCGGGTGAAAGGTAATCAATTGCTTTGGCTCAGTCAACAGACAAGCCGGATTTTCCGGATCAAGCTGCGCTCCATAGATACCTGGTCCCATTCCCCAAAACAAGTAAAATTTATTGTCTTCATCCACAAAAAATGCCACATCATCGTTTCGTGGTTCCAACGGCTTTCCCTGCCAGGTAAAGCCACCTAACGAGGTATACGGTCCTTCTGGCCGGTCTGCCACATATAAATCCGTTGAATTTCCTGCCAGATAATATCTGCCGTTAAATTTTTCTATTGCCGGAGCCGTATAATGCGCTCCGGTATCATGGTTTTCCCAATGCAGAAAATCCGTACTTGACCAACAGGCACTTCCTGTCGCAAAAATATACCAGATACCATCCTCATACCAGGCAATCGGATCCGCAGAGCTGCGAAGCTCATTTTCCTGCTCTCTGGCAATATTATAGCCAAAGGTTTTTTGAAAACGCTGGTGAGACGGCGGCAGAGATTTTGCAATCATCGGCCCCATCCCAAACGGACCGTCCGGGATATCCCCGAACGGAGAAGAGCCTCCAGCTCCTCCCATTCTTCGCATACGCGGATAATCTGGCAGACATAATGGGTTAATAAACGTATTCTTTAAACTCTGTTCCATATCTTTTTCTCCTATTTTAAGTTCCGCAATCTTTCTTTCAGGACACCTCCAAGGGAGAGAATTTGGACTGCAAAGGTCAGCATTCCAAATTCCTCCCGTGTCCTTCCAGAAACATTGCTGTTTTTAAGTTCCGCAATCTTTCTTTCAGGACACTTCCCCTCTTACTGCACACGTTCTATATAGCGTTCATAGGCGGCTTGTTTGATATCTATACAAGTCTGCAGGCCGAAGCCGTATAGGGATTCGACGAAGGTGTCGAAGTTTTCCAGGGATTCGGCGCCAGTGATAAACTTGATTGTCATTTCGTCTACCATCGTTTCAATATCAGTATAAAGGGTACTATACTCACTGCCCTCTGCATCCGTCATAGATGCACTTGCGGGATAAATTCTGCTGGTATCTGCTTTGTCCCAGGTATCCTTTACCAACGATACATCACCATCATGAGAACCGTCAAAACGCTCGATTGCTTCCCAATTATAGTAACCAACATGCGCCATACTGGATGTTACCAAATTTCCGGCATCGGAACGAGTATAACCTTCTGGGTGATTCATAACAAAATCTGTCCACTGATAACCGCCGTTTTCGTCCTTTTGATAGGTTTCCCCTTCTATTCCATAGTTTAAAATGACCCTGCCCTCCTCAGAATATTGGTAATCCAGCCATCGGCAGGCCAGTTCTGGATTTTTGCAGTTGCTTGTCACGGCTGCTGCTACTCCTGTCAGTGTAGATGTTGTGTTGCTGTAGGTCTTATCCCCACTGTTCAAAACCGGAGGCTCTACTGCCAGCAAATAAAAGTCCTCTTCCTCTGTCATACCAAAGCCTGTCCGCATATAGTCTCCGCACCAGCCGGAAAGGAATTGTCCGGCGCCTGCTTTTCCATTGGCTACATAGTCAAACGGCATCACCAGACCGGCATCATTTGCTGTAAAATCCGGGTCAATCAGACCCTCTGTATACCAGTCACGCATCAGCTCAAGGTACTGGCGATAGCCATCTGTCACCGGGCCAAAGCTAACCTGTCCATCCTCTACATAATATTCCTGCAATATTCCAAAGGCCGATAAAAAAGCATTTCCGGTTGTAAAACCATCCTTTCCGAGCATCAGAGGAGCCGTAGCGCCTTTTTCTTCTTTGAAGGCAGTTAATACCTTATGCCAGTCCTCGATGGTTACAGGAACCTCTAGCTTCAGCTCCTCCAACCAGTCACGCCGAATCACCAAGCCTAAAAAGGAGCGTTCCTTTGTCACCCCCATATCGTTTCCATTGATAGAATAAATTTGCAGATACCGATGATCGTCTGTCGTACAATCTCTGGCCACTTCTTCCTTCGTATTCATCATCTCCACATAATTCGGCATGATTGATTTGACATACTCCGTCAAATCCAGGTAAACTCCTTCTTCCACTGCCTTTTCCATTCCTCCTGGATAATTCGCCTGGCCTCCCATCGTAATATCCGGATAGTCACCGGAAGCAAGCAGCAAGCCATATTTTTCAGAAGCCTCTGCCCTTCCCACTACCGTATAGTTGATATGTACGTTCGTTGCTCTTTCAAACTCCTGAAAGGCCAGCATTTCATTTGGATCCTCCAGATAACTGTTTTCCCAGGTCGTCCACAGACTCAACTCTTGTTTCTCTGCCAGCGGAAACGAAAAGGCATCCGAATTCTTTTCTTCTGTAGGCTTTTCCGATTCTATAGAATCCTCGGGCTTCGTAGAATCCGTCCCTTTGCACCCTCCTAACAGACCGACACATAGCGTCGCCAAAAGCAAAAGGGCTATTTTTCTTTTTTTCATCCTGTAAACCTCCTTGCCGGGTTGACCGGCTGTTTGTAATGGTTTTGCTCTACACCTCTATCCTAACCCTGTCTCCCGACAAAAAACAAGAAACTATTTTTGCTTTTGTCTGCCTGTTTTTTACCTGTTATTTTTATCTTCCTGTTTTTGTCCTGTTTTCTTCCTATTTGGGGTTTGATTGTCTGATTTTTGCGCATTTTCCCTTATCTGCTCTTTCTGTCTTGCGTTTCTTTTTACCACATATTATAATCAAAGGGAGCTTCAAAGTGACAATCAGAACATCAAGGTAGAGACTAATAATAACATAGAAAGGCATAGAAAGGATTCTACTATGAAAAAATATAACTTGTTTTCCAAATGGCTTCTTTCTTATCTTTGGGTTCTTTCTCTTCCACTTTTGTTTGGGATTTTTTTACATATCTCCTCTCTTCATACCATCCAACAGGAGGCACATCACCGTCTTTCTCAGGATATGGAACAGGATATCCAAACCATGGAAGGCATTTTTCACACCTCTGAGGACATTTGTTCTGCCTTACTAAACATTTCTATGATTACTTCCTTTTCGGCAGATGCCGCCGAGCCTAGCTATGCCCTGAAGGAACGGGAGATCCAAAGCTTGCTTCAGCATTTAAAAACCGCCAACAGCACGATCCATTCGATTTATTTGTACTATCCCAAAACAGGTCTTTTTCTCGGTGATAGTATTTCACTCCGCAGCAGGGATTCCAATAACCAGTTCCGCTACCGTTTTGCTCTCAACCGTGAGATCCTCTTAAACTATATTGCCCAAAGCTATCCGAATCAATTTTACATCATCGAAGATCCGGTAGAAACATCTGCTTCCTTATTGTATATTTCTTCGTTTTCCAATTTATCCAGCCTATCTGGCTCCTCCTCTTTGGGACAAGGTGTGGCTGTACTTTTGCTGTTAAAGGACTCCCGTATCCAGCAGCAGCTTGCGGCAGAGGAAATTTCTATTTTATTAGAAGACCACCTAGGGCATACTTTGACCTTAAATGAATCCTTAACCCCAGAGGCCTTGTCTCTTTTAGAAGCCCTCACCCTACCGGAAAACGCTGCTCCGTCAGCCTCCTCTTTCAGCAAATTCACCTCCAAATCCTATCACATTCAGACTAGCCGCCAAAAGTTTTACACTCTTTCTGCGATTATGAAAAATGACCGCTATTTGGAAAAGGTACAGGACAGCCGCCGCTTGCTTTTCTTTTATATCAGCTTTTGCAGCGTCAGCGGACTAGCTATTGCTTATTTTCTGGCCAAAAAACAATATTCTCCTATCCGAGAGCTACTCCAGATAACCAGCCGTGCCTCTGGCAGAGACTCTGTTTTACCAGCAACGGAATATGATACCATTCGAGAGGCTATCCAGACGCTTCTCCTTCAATATCAGGAAAATCAGGAGCAAATAAAACACCAGACCATCCAGCTTCAGAGCAATTCTCTGGCAGCATTGTTACGGAGCCGCCATACCTCCCAGCAGACCGATTTGAATTACTACAAACGTCTTTCCGCTTCCTTTTCCTGTGAACGGTATCTTCTCTTTCAGTTTGATACCGCAGATATTACGGCTGCTACAGCGGATGCCTTTAGCCAACAGATAAGCAGCGCGGCGGAAACAGAGGATGTTTTGTATTTTTTACTGTCTAATGTCATAGAACGCTTTCTTCCACCAAAAACGAAGCTTGTCAGCAGCCGGATAGAGGATTATTTCTATTTTCTCATGGAAACAGAGGCTTCTCTGACAGCAGAGAAGGCGCCTTCTGTCACAGATACTGCAAAAACCGCGCAGACTCTGGGACAAATCATCTTATTTTTACAGGAAACCTACCATTTGATGGTCTGGGGTAATATCAGCGACATACATTTCGGACTGGAGGGTATTCTGACTGCCTATCAGGAACTCCAAATGCTAACAGATTATCGCAATCGGATCGGCTCTAACCAGGCAATTTTACAATACAGCCAGTTCTCCAATCAACCTGACATTTTATCCCAGCTTGAACTTTGGAATCAGGAACAGCTTGCTATTCGCTATATCGAAAATCATCAATACGAACCTGTCTACCCTTTGCTGACAAAGCTCTCCCAAAGCACAGAGGCAGCTTCCATGCCCGCTCCTGCTCCAAAATCAGAGGCTCCCTCTGGCCTGGATGCCAGGATACAGGAGGTGGCAGACTATATCAGCCTGCACTATACCGATCCCCAGCTCAGTGTTGCCAGTCTTGCAGAGGAATTTCATTTTTCCGTTTCCTACCTCTCCCGAAAATTCAAAGAAAAACGCGGAACCGGTATCTTGACATACCTCAATCAGCTCCGCCTCCAAAGGGCAAAGGAGCTGCTGGCTGATGGCCTGTCTGTTACAGATACCGCTTCCGCAGTAGGATTTTATACAACACGTCCTTTGTTACGATTGTTTCATGATGAGGAAGGAATTACCCCGGTGGAGTATCAGCGGCAGCAACGAGAACTGTAATTCTTATCTGGAAGAATTCACATAAAACGTGTTACGCCCACTGCCATGCTTTTCAATAAAGCCCTCCTCTCGCAGTTTTTTTAAAGCGCTTTCTACAGAAGAACTTTTCAGCCTTGGACAGTGTTCTAATATCTCCTGTTTTGTGAACTTTCCCAATCTATCTCCTACCGCTTTTTTTACAATATCATACGCCGTGCTTCTTTTCCCCATCATGTCAACCCGTTCTTCAAAATCACGATAACAGCTAAGAATAATCCCCAGCAGATACTTGATAAAAGGCACCGGGTCATTTTCTGCTTCATGCCACTTCTGGGATGTCTGCTCCAACACATCATAATACACACTTTTTGTTTTCTCTATCTTGCTCTCAATACTGATGTATTTTCCAACCTCATAGCCATTCCGATAGAGAAGCAAGGCTGTCAGCAAACGGCTCATGCGGCCGTTCCCGTCATTGAAAGGGTGGATGCAGAGAAAATCATTGATAAAAATCGGTATTAAAATCAGCGGGTCAACCGCCTGCATATCCAATGCTTTCTGATAACTTTCGCAGATCGCCTCTACCGCATTCGGCGTTTCATAGGGAGCCATTGGCGTAAAGCGCACAAACTGAGAACCGTCTGACCGAGTTTCACTAATATAATTCTGTGTATTTTTAAACTGCCCTCCGAAAGATTCCCGCGCATATTGCAATAAATCGCGATGCATCTGCAATATATAGGAAGGGCGGACAGGTATATAATCATGGCTCTCATGTATCGTATTCAGCACATCACGATACCCCATAATTTCTCTTTCATCCCGGTTTCTTGGCGCTGTTTTATCTTCACAGAGCTGTCGGATCCTGGTACTCGTGGTCACGATACCCTCAATCTTATTGGAACTTTCTGTGCTTTGGATTTTTGCAATTTCCACCAGCCGTTCCAATTCTACCGGTTTCTGCCGGATATATAATTCCTGCCGTCCTTTATATTCATGAATCTGCGCTACATAGGACAGAATCTCGCTATCCCACAACTGCTCCTTCAGTTTCACATAATCAAATTCCCGCATGTGCCTCATCTCCTTCCTTTTCTCCCATATTGTAACCATATTTGGGAGAAAAATCAATATCTATGGGAGAAACCATATTCCTATATCTTCCATAACCTTTCAGGCTATCTTTATATCATTTGTATAAAGATAGCCTGGCCGATAATCACTATGGCCTGGCCCCCTGTGGCAATTTTCACTTACAGAGTCTTTCTGAATCCTTATAGCAAACCTTCCTTTCCTATGTATTTGGTCAATCTGCCGCCGGATTCCCTGTGTTTTAGTTTGGACAAAATCAGCGAAAACCCTGCATTTATGCGGCTTCCTTAACCTTGTCCTATTATAACGCAT
>CASCWU010000028.1 GCA_949155905.1 uncultured Lachnospiraceae bacterium | reverse complement strand
AGCGGCTCTATCACCCGCTTTCCCTGCTCGGCCAGGATAGCCGTGCCTGGTTCTGCTTCCTCCTGTGCCTCTGTCCCTTCTGCCTGGACGGATAGCCCGCCTGCCTCTGCCCCGGCATATGCCGCCAGGGAGCCACAGGCGTTCCGGCGCGCTACCTCTGCCTCTACCTTCTGGCGCAGAAGGTTATACTGCCCTGCTGTCAACATCTTCCCTCTCACACCCCTTTCCTACTCTGGAGACGGTATCCCTCCTGCCAATCTTATCCCCAGACTGCCGCCAACGGAACCCAGGCTGTCCCATCGTAATAATGCTGGAGATGTGTGCTTGGCTGGATCCAGGTCTTTTTCTCATTGCCAGGCGGCTCTTCCTCCTGGATCAGAAAAGGGGAAGAATCCTCCAACAGCTTCCGGACTGCTTCCAAATCAGTTCCCGACATGCCCGGCACATTGATTGTCCCGTATGCCATATCCTACTCCTTTCCGCTCTCTACCCAGTACTCTGCTACGATTTCCCCAGACGGGACACGGGCTGCCCAGATCCGGATTTTCCCCTCCAACGTCTGGTTGGTCAGGCACAGGCCACAGGCTCCCGCTATCCCTAGGCTCCCCGGTGCTACCGTGATTTCCGCCCGATCCTTCGCCGTAATCCCCGGCGCTTCGATCTCATAACAGCTTGGATACTCCTCAAGTCCCTGTTCACTTTCCGCTTCCCAGCCAGAAACCAAAATCGTAACTGGAACCGCCTCCGGCTTATCCGCCTTGACGGTTTCTACTTCCTCAATGGCTTCCGTGGTCGCCTGTGCCAGCTCCGCCACCAGGTTCTGGATAAATGCCTTAACTGCTTCCATACAGCCGCCCAGATGCCCCAACACTGCAACCTTATTCATCTGTCCCGATCCCTCCTTCCTTGATTCGCCTGGCTTGCCCCTTCGCTTTCTCTTTTATGGCAGCCCGCCAATCCTTTCCAGGATTTCCTTTTTCGTACCCATTCTTTTTAGAATCTGTTTTTTTCTGGACAGAAGCCAGAGATATCCCCTCCTTCCTTCCAGGAAAAGCGGATTTCCCCAGCCCCTACCAGATCAGAGGCAACTTCGCCTCCTCACTCTCCAGCAGCCACCTACGCAGCAGTTCCGCTTCCGAATACCTCCGAAAGCATTTCTGCAATCTCAGCTTCCGCCGCCACCGCGCCATGCAGCACATCCGAAGGCTCGGTATAAACGGTTACTTCCGTACCGTTCACTTTGATGTTCCCGTTGGTGGTACTGGCCTCAGTCTTCGTTGCCCCAGCTGCAATCCCATCCAGCTTCGTTTTCTCCTCACTGGTATAGTCGTTTGCAGACAGCCCCTTGCCGTCCTCCTTTTTCACATAGCCCGTCAGGTCAACGGTCGTATCGTCTAACAGCTCAACCTTTTCCCCTACCTTCGCATAGATGTCATAATGCTTGGTCTTGCTGTTCATCACCAGGTACAGCACGTTTTCCTGGGCTGCCGCTGCCTCCGGCACGGCATCCACCTTCTCAAAGCTGGCATGTCCGGTCGCTGCAATCGCCGTCTGGATCGCTGCTGCTACCTGCGTATCACTTTGGAACTTGCTGTCATTCGCCAGCTGGGACACCTTGGTCGGGACGGCTGCCTGAACCGCTTCCTGCGCCGCCGCTACCTTCTGTTCCACCTCTGCCTTGGTCGCGTAATCACTCTTGATGCGCTCCGCCAAAGTTTTTAATGCTGCTAACCTCGTCAATTTGTCTGTGTTGTAAGCCATACTGCTCCACTCCTTTTCTTTTTTCTTCTATATTTAACAGGCAACCAGCCTGGTAAATATGCAGTTCACTCCGTTTCCCCAAATACCTGCTCCAGCAGTTCCCCGACTTCCTCTTCCGTCGCGATATCCGACACATATGCGCCGCTTTCTCCGCCAAAGATTTCCCCGAACATCTCCTCCACTTCCTCTTCTGTTGCCACTTCTGGGGAGCTTCCAGGGTTCCCGCCAACGTCTGGGTTCCCTCCGCCGCTTCCGCCCCCTCCCAAGCTCCCGCCTGTCCCAAACGGCACCTGGAAAAGCAGCAGTTCCGTCCGTATCTCCTTCTCTGGCGGCTGCTCCGCATACACTCGCAGCCCTCCGGCAAACGTCCGCACCGTAGTCGCCATCCCACATTTCTTGGCAGCCTCTGCGTCCGCAGGCAGGATACTGACCACTGGTATCATTGCTTCCGTTACACCTTCCAGCAGGATATCCCTGTACCACATCCCTGCCTCATATTCCCCTTCCAGGCTTCCTCCCCCTTGGCTTCCCCCAGCAGGGCTTTCTATCTCTGAGCCTTCTCCACTTTGGACTTCTCTGTCTGAAATTTCGCCCTCTTCCACCGAATTCTCCTGCTCCATGGAACTCTCCTGTTCGATGGAATTTTCCTGGGGCGGCTCTTCCTCCTCGTTCCCAAACTCCCTCCATCCCTCTGCTGGTATGACCAGCCTCTGGGTCCGAGCTGCTCCCATCACCGAATCCAGCAGGGCTTTTAAGACTAAGGTATTTTCAAATGCCTGAATCGGCGCCGCATTGATATTGTCTGCATGGTCGGTATCCGTCGTTTCCGTAATCCGTAAGGTAGGCGAAAAGACCGGGGCGCTGTTTGCATACTCCTTCATCCTTCCTCACCCTTCCTTAAAAAATATCGTCTAAGGTGAAGGTCATTTCCAAATCCCCATCCTTCCCCTTGGCCAGAAACGTCTTGATACAGACAATATCTCCCTCTGCATCGTAAAGTCCGACCTCACTTAACGATTCCCCTGCCAGCTCGGTATCCGACAAGGTACAGACATAACGGCAGGTTGTATCCTCCGGAAAGCTATACCCGTCGATTTCCTTTCGGAAAATCTCATGGCTCAGGGCTTCCTGGGATTCGGCAGGCGGAACGACCTTCCCCTCGGAATCAATTCCCCCATCTCCAAACACCATCCCTACCACCGCCGGAAGCACAATTGCCCCCGCCCTGGCCTTAACTAACTTCTCTCTGGCCTTTTTCGTAATAATGACATTTTTACTGCCAGCCTCTGCGCTCATTGTACCATCTCCTTCCTATAGACTGAATGTAAGCTCCGGGAGCCATCCAACTGCCGGGAGCCATCCAAGAACCGATACTCCCTGGTCTTTACTGTCACTGTCACATCACCAATCCGCTCCTGCCTGGAACTGGCTATTTTCACCCGGAACAATGCTCCTGCACGGGGCGAATATGGCTTCCCTTCCCGGAAATCTATCTGTATCCGACTTTCTATCCTGTCTGCAGCCATCCTCTCTGACAGCCGCTGGCTCCAGGCAACTTCCACAGAAGGCCGCGTAAAGCGTTCTGGAATCCGCTTTCCCTTCCATACTTGGGTCACATCCAGCAGCAGTCGATAACGCCTTCTGCCGTCCAGTTTTTTGCTGCCGTCCAGCCTCCGGGAGCCGTCCAACAGCCGGGAATCCCAAAAATTAAGGGGAAACAAAAGCGTAAGCGATAAAGCCAGACCAGACAGTTTCTCAGAAGGAACCTGCCAGGCCAACTGGATAGACGGAAGCCTTATCTCCTCCGAGGTGGTAAATCCCTGCCGGAAACGGGTATGGATGGAGAAGGCCGTTTGGTTATGCAGCGCCGCCAGGTACAGCTGGAGCAGAAGGTTCTGGAATAGGATTTGTTCCAGATGGGAATTATCTGCCCATATCACATAACTTCCCTTATAAATCACCGCTATTCCAGCCGGCTTTACTACAGGTGTCCGTTCCGCAATCGGATCTTTCTCCGTGTCAATTTCCACGCTTTTGGTTTGAATGAAAATAGTCGCTGGACGACTGAGCCTTTCCTCATATTGGATCTGATCAGTATTCCACAACAGGTCAACCGATTTCATCACATCTTCATAGGTTCCTTCTGCTGTGTTTTGAAGCTGCTTATATCGTAAATACTGCCGATATCGGCTATCCGATATAACGGGTTCCAAGCTGCTTGCACCTGCCAAAATCCCTGCTTCTTTCCGCGTCAGGCCAACGATATCCCCCACCATATCCAGGTTCTTCCCTTTGGCTGTTTCTAAATCCAATTTCTCCAGTTCCCGGAATACGTCTTGCACCTCCTTCAGCTGCCGTGCAAAAGCCCTAACAAGACACTCGATGTTCCTCCGCCCCTGGAACTGCTGCGGGAAGTCCCGCATCCATTGTTCTGCTATCTGGCTATCAAAGGCCGTCCGCTCAAGCATGTCCACTGTACGTCACCTCGATCCTGTTAGCCTCCGCTACGATTTTCTGCCGGCTGGTGGCCGGGACATTCCGGTAGGTATATGCTTCTGCCTCCGGTTCCTCTTCCTGGCCACTGGCCGCAACAGCACATTGGATACTAACATAAGTAAGGCCGCCTACCATCGAATAAATCCCATCATTTAACGTCTGAGTCAACAGACTGTCCCCTGCCTTTAACCCAGCTGTACTTTCCAGGATAGCGTCTACTGTCAGGCTGGCGTAGTTCGTTGGCAAATGTCGGATATCCGCGTCCAATATCACTTTCATCCAAACAAGGACATATTCCGGACGGTTAAAGCAAACCGGCACGGAATCCCCATACTCCGTTGCCACGTCCACCTTGATAGATCCAAAGGTTTGTATTCCTGCCGCCCTCCGGTCTAAAATAGCCGCTGCAATCTCCTCTTCATTCCCGCCATCAACAATAAACTCAATACTATGGGGCGGCCTCCCGTCCTCATCTATAAAGTCCGTGTAATTCTCATATCCAGTTGCACTTTCCACCCCTTGTACGTTATTCAGCAGTTGGGCGCAGACACTATCAATCATCCGGGTAGAGCGGATAGCCGATTTTGCGATATAAGACTGCCTCAGCTCGACATCTGTTTCCTGTTCTCGACCATAAGTAGGAGCCAACAGGTTCTCTACTGCGGTAAAGCCTGCGATATTGTCTACCATCTTACTGACTACCCCACCAGAAAGGCTAATCCGTCCATAATCCTGGGTAAAAAAGTTGGCAATCGTCGTAACCTCGCTAGTTGTCAGGTTATCCGATAGAAACAACGTATTGCTCCGGCTTTTTACTGTATCCCGTAAGAATAACTCTTTCCCGGTATCTGAACTCACTATCTCCGCCTCGTACTCCGGATCCGTGATTGCCGCCTGAAGCCCTTCCAGGATATCTACTACACCAGCAGCTGGATCCTCATTATAAAAACGGTAGCCCTTTTCCATAGCCGCCACCGTAATTTTCGCTGAATTACAGGAATCCCGGCTGATCTGGAATTCCGAAGCTGCCAGGAGGCGCACTTCTGGGGAAGTATCCGCTGCTACCAAAGCGCCTTCTGGTACAACCGCCCCATCCTCCCCCGTACAATGCAGCGGGTAAATCGTCCGCCGCCTGGCTGCCCGCCGGATCCCGCCATACTGCACGGCATTGTCCAGGTTTATCCCACTGGCCGTAGATGGATACTTGGCATAGTAGCTATCTTGTGCTGTCTCCCACAAATCCGCGATCTGCCCGGCAAAGGTCGTCACCAGGACATCTAAAAAAGAAGGCCGCTGGAGCCGGGTATCAAAGCCGAACCCTTCCGTCAGCTCGGTATGGATTTCCTCCAAAATCGTATCCATCCGCTTCAGCACAAAGCCTTTCTCTGTCACTCCATATTCAGACATCCAACACCATCCCTTCCTTTATCGTTCCTTTTTCCGTGAGGACAATATAACGGATAGAGGCTTTTCTCGTTTGGACATCTACAAACACCGATACATCCTGGACACCTATCACACCCTCTATTTCAAAAATCGTTTCCCGGATCTGACGTGCAAAGGAGTCCGTATCCGGATTCTTTACAAACAGCTCTTCCCGGTAAGGCAGCCCCTCTTCCTTGTCCCAACGCCATTCGCCTGCCAGCCACAGAAGCCGGATCCGGATCTTCTGTGTAACGGAATCTGTCAAGGCAATATCCCCTTGCGGGGAAATATACAAATCTCCCTTTGGATCTAACGCAATATCCATCTTATCCCTGTTCCTTTCCAGCTCTCTGCCCGGTATCTGCCTTTTAAGCCTGTTGGCAAGTACCTGTGTAAGAAAGGTTGCCTGATACCACCAAGTCGCCCCGGACGGCTATCCCACTGCCAGACACACATAGTTCCACCCCATCGGCCTGTGCCTGGATAACCCCATTTGACAGGATAAGCTTGGTGTTACCGATTTCTATCTGGGCGCTGTTTTTCGCCATTGTAAAACAGGTATCTCCAGCCTTTGTTTCCACTCCATCATGGGATACGGATATCTCTACGCCAGGCGCACGGAGCAAAACGGCCTCCTGCTTCACCGCTTTTTCTATGATTCCCCCTCCCGTTCTTATCAGGCCTGGAATCACCACTGCGCTGCTCAAATCAAACCGCAGGGAGCCTTCTGCTGCCGCCCCACTTCTCCAGGCATCCAGTTCCACCTCCGATACCACAATCAGGCAGCTATCTCCCTTTTTGATAGGAAATGTTATCCCAACACCAGCCTGCTCACAAAATGGGAACAGTACCGGGGCTTCCGTAACCGTCGGATAGGCTAGCTTTTTTCCGTCCGATGTCACAAACTCCCCTACTGGCCGGACGGAAGCTGTTCCGCTTTTCGGATCGAAAAACAGAATTTCCCCTGGGAGCGCCGTATGTACTTCATTTACAACCATCCTGGCAGTTTCTTCAATCTCCTGCGATAGCTCCTGTAGCATGGTACTCCTCCCCCTTTCCTCCTGCTCTATCCTTTCTGTCATACCTTTTTCTAATCATACCTTTTTCAAATCCTTCACATGAACCGCAGCGGCTACCTGCTTCCCCTTCCCAATCACTGCCCGATCCCCTTCTATCTTTATCACGTCATAGGTTTCATACCAGCAGACAAATGTCCCGCTACTGTATTGGTAACCTAACGTCCGGCCTCCCTGCTGGAGTGTCCGTGTCAGCTTGACCCGATCCCCAGCCTTAATTGCCCCTCCATTCCCGGAAGTGCCTCCAGAAGCGCTGCCAGATTTCCCTTTTGCTTTCTTCTCCTCTTTGGAGGAAAGCGCCTTTTGTTCCAGCTTTACCTCTGCCTTGATTTTCAGCAACTGCGCCGTACAGATCCAGTCCCCTTCCAGGTTGTCCCCATCCATCACCACCTGCTGGACGAGGAAATAGCCATCCGTTATCCGGCTATTCAGACACACCACATCATTGATACCGATTGCCCCATTCAACAGGTAATCGACCTCCCAGCCGGACTTTGCTTCTTTTCCGGAACCGATGGTTACTCGTTTCGGAATTCCGAGCAGCCCGGTACCGCTGGACAGGTAATAGCCCCTCGTAGACACCGGCCTGCCGGGGAGCGTCACCTGCAGCACCTGGTTCTGGATCGTCCAGTTATGCCCACAGCGTTTCGCTATCTTCTGGAGGGCATTTTTCGCTTTCCCCACATAGGTAAAACCATTCGGAATTGTCCCAAAGGATAAGTCCTTGGCAAACACAACCGAGACGCCCATCGCCTGGGCAATCCGCTGGTAAACTTCCTTGGTATTCACTTTTCCGTTTAAAGAGATCGATATCGTCGTATCCCGCAACGCTACCCGGCCATCCACTACGGTTAGCTCCGTCATCCGGTCGGCATTCTCCATCGTCGTGATCACCGATGTGATTGTCCCAACGATCAAAAGCGTCATGCTGTCCTCATACCCAGCCCGTAGCTCTGCAACGCAGTCCTTTGTCTCCAGGATTCTCAGGTTCTGGTCAGACAGGTTCCAGATCTGGATTTTGGCATCGTTGGGGCTTTCTGCATTAGATTTTTCAATACTGAAGGAAATATGCAGTGCTTCCTGTCTGGCATCCTGGAAGTTTCCAATCTGGAATCCGCCTGCTTTCTTCCCCATCTGGCCGCACTTGAGTATATAGCGACGCAGAAAGTTTGTCTCTGCCATTTCCACTCCTCCCTGACCGTCCCTACCCTTCCAGTTCCAGGTTCGGGATATATACAAACTCCGCTGTTTTCTCCACAAACGCCTGGCGTCCAACTTCCCCGGTATCCGACAGGCATCCGAAAATCCCATCCGGCAGATCCGGATCGGTATAAAAATGGAAAATCGGGAAATTCGGTACAATCCTGGTCATGGCAATGATGGGATCCTCATCCTCGTCATACAGGCCGAAACTCCAATAATCATACTTTTCGTTATACGTAAAGCGCAGCCCATACTCCTTCCCATCAATCGAAAGCATGGACAGGCTGTCATTTTCATCCGGCACCTCAATGTATAGCACTCCAGCACCCCCTGTTTTTTCCTATGCCACTCTTATCCGGCAACCTACAGGAACCCCATACCAGTTGCCACCCCATATAGGATTGATTGGCTCTTTTTTGCGTTCCCGTTCTTTCCTCCGCTGCTACTGGAAGCTGTTGTGCTGCCGCCGGTACTGGCACTGGATTTCGTTGACACCGGGGAAGTGGCTGCTGTCCCTGCTTTGGCTTTTGTCGTCCCAGATTTCAAGCTGTACCGTGGGACTTTTACCGTTTTCCGCTTGGTTTTCCGTACCTTCTGGAGCTGCATGGACACTTCCCTGGCATAGCCGATTTCCCTTGACTTTTTTATACTGATACTGGTAATCCCCATATTGGTATAGGTTTTCTCTGTCGTAATGACCTTTACCAGCTTTTTCTCCAGCCAAAGACGTTCCAGGCTGTCGCAAACCTCATTCACCCGATCCGTGGAATTGCCGTGCCGTTTCAGCCAGGTCACAGGGGTATTGCTGATATATAAGGTAAGCTGGATCGAGAGGGGATCTAAGATAATCGTATCTGATACTGGGAACCCCTCTTCCACCGGATAGGCCGGTACTGTAGCGGATAATGCTTTCTGCTCGTCTATCAGGGCGTCGAACTCAATCCCCGCTACGGAAACTGGATTCAGCTTTTTTCTACCCATACTTTTCCTCCTCGTAAAATAGCTTGGTAGCCAATCCAGGCCGACCTATCTTGCCCAAGCCAGCCCCCTTGCCATCTGTGTGGTCGCGTCTACAGCGGATTTCTTCATCGCCTTAGATACGTTCCTCTGTGTCTCCATACTCCCGCCAGAGTAGCTGTTGTTAAAGGTATTATTCTGGATGACACTGGAGCTGCTGTTGTTCACGGTACTTGCTGCAACCGTAGCCGGTTTTGCCGTGGCGGCCTGCAAGAGTACCTGCATACCGCTTGCCAGCTCCTTTACTTCCTCCAGCACTTTCCCCCGGTTCTCCGTAATCCCTTTTGCCAGCCCTCCCATAAAGTCCGGCATCCAGTTTTCATAATCCGTCAATGGCCCTTCGTCTGGGACGGAGAAATGCAGGAAGGACTTTATCTTTTCCGCAATCCCGCTGACCGCGTCCGTGATTTTGCCAATCGCACCCTTAATCCCGTCCGCAATCCCGGTTACAATATCAGAGCCCCATTTCAAAGCCTGCCCTGGAAGGGAAGTAATCCAATCGACTGCCTCCTGGAAGCCATCTTTAATGGTTTGTGCAATGTCCCCAATCGTCTGGGTAATCCCATCCCAAATCCCACCGAAGAAATCTGCGACCGACTGCCAGATGCCTTCCCACCATTCCGGGATACCTTGTACTTTTTCGATAAAACCATCTATTACTCCTGGTATCGTTTCCGTAAAAAAGGCCACAATCCCGTCCCAGATAGCACCAAAAAAGCTGGAAATCGCGCCCCAGACCGTATTCCAGACAGCCGATATTGCCGACAGAGCCATGTCGATTGCCAACCCGATCCGTTGCAGCGTCGCAACCAGCCAGTTTTCCATAATCGTAAAAACGCCAATAAAGATTTCTTTCACAGCCTCCCAGGCTGCCGCCCAGTCCCCGGTAAAAATGGCAGAAATCAGGTTTGCAATCCCTTGTACTACCTTCAGGAATCCATTGATAATTCCAATCATGGAATTCCATGTTACCCGGAACAGCCCGGTTATCTTGCCACCCCAGGCCTGCCAGAACGCTGCAAGCGCACCGAATATCACTTCCGCCAGCTTTTTCAAAGCGCCCCAGGCAGTGGAAGCGGCTCCCTTTATGGATTCCCAGGCCTCTGCCAGTTTCTTCACTACCCCTAAGACCATTTCCCTAGCGTTCTCTGCCCCGATTCCCAGCCCATCAAAGATACTCCCGATGACGGAATCATTCCCCATCAGGAAATGGATAAAATCTTCGATGAGTAAAGCAAGTAGGGCAACTATGGCTATGGCAGCAGCAATTTTCAATCCTATCGGGCTAAACAGTTTCCCGATACTACCCAGGAATTTCAAAAACTTCCCGGCACCATCCAGGACTTTCTGCCAATTCATCGCTACCAGGAAAATACCAGCAGCCAGTGCCAGGAGTTTGAGGGCATTTTCCGCCCCTCCCAGCTTTCCGACAATCTTGCCTACCACTTCCGTGCCTTTGCCTATCCCTTTGGACAGGGTATCGGTAAACCTCCCTACGGCTGGCTGGAGACGTTTGATTAAAGCGTGGTAACGTTCGGTTACCCTCGTCAAAAACCCGTTTTCTTTCGCCAGCCCGGCTACTGCTGAGGCTGCCTTCTGGGTTCCTGCCGTCAGGAGCTTTAAGACGGCCACCGCCGGTTTTAAGATAAGGCCGCCGCCCGCTGCCCGTAAATCATTTAATGCCTGCTTCAGGTTGCCAAGCTGGTTCGTCCAGGTATCGGCCTCCCTGGCTGCCTGTCCTAATGCCCCACTGGCCGCGTTCGCGTCCTCTACCATTTTAAGAAGGGTGAGCTGCTTCTGATCTTCCGCCAAGTCTTTAAAAGATTTCCCATACAGGGCGTTCGCCGCAGCGTTCCGGGTCGTCTCCGTACAGGATAGGCCGAGAGCGGCGTCATTCTCGAAATTCCCCTTTAAAAAGGATTGGAGGGAATCCGTCACGGCCTCCAGCTCCCGGTCATAAAAGGCGGCAGAGTCCGCCACCGCCTTCATTGCCCGGTCGGACAGCCCCAGGGCGTCTGCCGTCTCCATTCCGGTTGTTTTGGCAAAGGCCGCGATCTGGACAAAGCTTCCCTTCATCCGGTTGGCCAGGATACCTGTATCGCCTGCTATGGTATTTAATTTAGACGCAGCTTCTTGTTCCAGCTCCCCGAACACCTGGGAAAACTGGGAGCCAAGGGCTTCCACGTCAGCGGCAGCCTGTGACAAATTTGTTATCCCTGCAATAGAAAAAGCGATCCCTACCGCCCCTAAAGCTTTTTTTGCGAAGCTTTGTATGCCCCGGATATTCGCTTCTGCCTCCTTCCGGAACTCAGAAATCCCATCACTGGAGATATTCACTTTGATATCATTCAACAGCTTAGAAGCAAATTTTTTAAAACCCTGAATGCCTTTTTCTGCTTTTGCCTCACTGGCCTTATCTATCTCAAACCCATAAGAGACAATTAGCTCCCGTATCGTCAAGCTACATCACCTCACCTTCCCTCCTGCTTCAGCTCCTCCGCGCGTCCCTGTTCGATATCCAGCCCCATCTCATAGAGCGCATAGAGCTTTAACATCTGATCGAGGGTATACACCTCCTGCAGCTCGTACATCGAAACAATCCCTGCTTTTATCAGGATATAGCACCTCAGCTCCAGCTCGCTAAACCTGGCATAGTCAAAGTTCCCGAACCTTCCAATGTCGTCTCCTCTTCCGTCTCTTCCCCCTCGGCTTCCCCGCCCTTGCCAGATCGGGTGCCGAGCTTCTTGAAAAAACCGTTAAAGTTCAGCTTTATCACATGAAAGCACAACAGGAACATATCCTGTATCTCTCCACAGAACACTTCATCCGCCAGGTCGGAAGTCAGCCGCTGTGCTTCCGTCTCCCCTGTTTCTTCGTCTGTCAGCTCCACTACAATGTTGCCGCCAAGAAGGAGCTTTCTCATCAGCTTTTCCAGCCTGTCCCCACTAATTCCAGCACAATTTGAAAGCGCTTCTGCTGCCGCTCCGGCGTCGATATCCATCAGACCACCGTCTATGCCTTCCAATCCATCCTGGCTATTTTTTCCGCCTGCTACCAGCGGCGCCAAAGCCCCTAAAAGGGGAGCCAGCACCGACGCCAGCTCCCCGGTCAAATTGGCCGCTTTAAATGCGCCAAACGGAGTAATATAAAATTCCATCTCGCCGATGGTTACTGCTGTCGGCTCCAGTCGCCGTAATCCCATTGCTCCTTATCCTCCTTTTTTCTGCCATAAGCTACTTTCTTCCTAAATCCTACTTATATTCGCCCTCTCCGACCACAACCTCCCACTCTCTCATGTTCTGTTGTTTCCCGCGTGTCCAGGTGGCAGGCTTCGTTACCCAGGCCGTTGCCCCGACAAACTTTTCCTTGCCCAGCAAATCGGATATCGTCAGGCTGAACGTCCCGTCCCCCTCCTGGCTGTCCCGGTCATACTTTTTCTGCAAAAACGCATTAGTCGGGCTGCCTTGCAGGAGTGATATTTTTACTGTATATAGCTTAGACGGATCGATACTCCGGGCAATCTCTCCGTCAGCCCCCACCACATAAGAGGTGCCATCCCCGGCATGTTCAATAGTGATAAAGCTGTCATCTGCAAAGCCAGATACGATATGATTTCCAAACGCACAGGTTATTTTCCGTGGGTTATAGGTGCTTACCTTCCCCATGCCTCGTCCCTTCCTTTCCCTTCTTATTTTTCTTTTTCCTTCCTATCCCTCTCCGCTTCACTTTAGAAGGAGGACTTCCTGCTGGTTTTCGTCAAAAGGTCAGAAAACCGCTCAGTTCTACCAGATGAATTGCCCCGGCCAGCCTGACCGTAAACCGACAGCCCACTAGCTTCCGGGATTTCCGCTCGGCCTCCGTCAGTTCTCCGGCCAGCGGGACATGAACCTGGTAGCCCAGCAGGGCTTCCCCATCGCTGTTATAGCCTGTCTGGGCAATCCCGCCAATCCCCTGCCCTTCTTTCAAAGTGCTTTCAATTGCCCCTTCTATCAGAGCAATCCCTCCGTCTGTGTACGGAACTTTCCGGTTTGTTTTTAAGATATTAAACACACGGATTTGGATTTCTGCCTTGAGCCAATCCCGGAACCGGATTACGTCAATCCACTCCCCAGCCAATGTATAGCCCCCGATGGTGCAGTTTGCCCCAGCGTACCGCAGGAAGGTGTTGATGTGCTTCCCAGCTAACTCCAATTTTTCCGTCATGCCAAGGGCAGTCGGTACTACAGTAGCCAGTTCCTTCAGGTGCCAGGTTTCTGTCCCTGGGTCATAGCCAAAGCATTTCGCCATCCAAGCCAGCGCCGCATAACGGTTCCCGTTTGATAATTCCTCCTGTCCGGCTGTCCCAGCAGAATACAAAGCGAAACTCCGGTAGTAAGAAAAGTTCGTTACCGGGCAGCTATTATAGTCGAAATATTCAAAGCAGAACAGCTTTTCGTTTGCCTCTGCCCATTCCACAGCAGCGGATACCTCTGCCGGGCTCCGGAAATCCGTTAAATGGAACCCATAGAAGCTGGCTTCTGCCTCTGCCCGTGCCAGAGTAGTGCGGATATCCTCGTAGCCGGTTGCCCCTGGCTCCATAACACCTCCGCTGGCAGCAGATTCCCCGCCGCCGGTTTCCTTCTCTCCTGCCCCGTTTTTCTCCTCATCCGTCCCGGTATCGGCTCCTGCCTGCTGCCGTACACACACATACAGCATATCCGGCGACGGGGACTGCGAAAAGGCTACCGTCGCGGCCTTATATGCCGTATCTTCCACGGTGAATCCATAATCCAGCAAATCGTCCGCTGATACAATCGCTGTCGTTTTCTCCAGAGTTTTCCCGGCTACTTTGCTTTTTGCCCTGCTTTTTGCATTGCTCCCAGCCTTTCCCGGAGCTGGGACTACCAGGAGGATACTGTCAAACGAAGCATCCCCTAGCGCTGGGCTGGAAATTTCGATATTGCATTTAATCAGGTCGTCCAGTCGGTTATTTTTCATTGTCCTCTCCCTTCTTTCCTTGCTTCCTTCCTCACTTTTTCTTTTCTTCTTTCTTTGTCCTGCTTCCCTTTTTATCCAGCTCCCCTTCCTATCCTTCCGGTTCCAGGGTTTCCGGTTCCAGGGCTTCCGGTTCCCGATCTTCTAGTTCTAGCTCCTCTGCCAGCTCGATCTCCTCTATACTGCTGGTTTCTGCCTCTGCTAGTTCCTGGCTACCGCCCCCGCTGGCGTTCGGCACATCCGGCACGCCGCCTAGGCCATACAGGCCGCCTGCCTCCTGAGCATAGGACACCGTAGCCTCCGCCATCGCACGGTAGCGGTATTGGCTATCATTTTGCAGCCCGGTCAAGTCCCGGATAGGCGGCAGCAACGAAATCGTAATCCCTGCTGCTGACAAGCGATCTGTTATTTCTTCCGATTCGAGAAAATTAAAAAAATCCATCAAATCCGAAGTCGCCGTATTGATATAGATTGCTTCCTTCTCGCTGTCTTCTTGTATCTGCTTTCCTTTGGTATACAAATTCCATTCTGCCGTTGTCTGGCATGGATAGTACCGGATGCCGTCCTGGTCGGTAATCGGAAATGCCGTCCGTTGTAGGCTTCCGATTTTTAACGTCAGGTAGGGAAGCTTTGGCAGCGTCGCCGCCTGCTCTGCCCAGATTACGGTAGCACCCACAAAAAAAGAAGCAGCTACGTCATGCAGTGCTTCCTTTAATTCCGATAGATTCATTTTTCCCTTCCATTCCCTCCGGTGCGGCCTCCTGATCCAAACACTCTACAAATTCCGAAAGCCAATGCCGTAACAAAGTATGGTCACTCAGGAAGCTTGACCGGCAGGTAAACCATTTTCCCTGGAACCAAAGCCGGTCTGCCTCCTGCTGCTTTCCAACATCTGCAACCCGAAGCTCTTCGTCACAATATACCTCCAGACGTTTTACAGAACGGGAGCCGTCTGGCGTTGTCACCACCTCATTTTCCAATACCTGCACATCCAACAGCAGTTTAAGATCTTCATATGCCTTAGATGGGTAGCCACGGATAAAGCTGGACTGCTGGTATCTTCTGACCAGGTAAGGCCGTTTAAAAAATACCATTAGCCTCCCTTTCCTTTCTCTCGTATCACATAATGGATCGACTGGCGCAAACGCCCGGTATCGATTAACGGGGCAGCCGATTTCTTCCCTTTTACATAAACCGGCTTGCCAGACTTCTTATTCTTCATCCACCCACCATATATGGTAATAAGAGCATTTGCTTTGAAATTCCCATGCCGGATTTCATTCTGGATAAGTCCAACCTGGAAGGCTCCCAGTTCTTTTAATGCTTTTTCTAATGGAATACCTTTTAAAAGTTCTTCTGCTGTATGTTTCACCAGCATCTGAATTTCTCCGACATGGTTATCCACGCTGTCCCGGATAAAAGGCCGGGATGGAATGGTTTCCGTCCCCAGTTCGTTCCACATCGCCACATCCAGCACACTGGCTCCGTCTGGATACTTCTCACCTTCCTGGATGCCTACGGCTACCTCCAGCTTCCCCAATTCCTCCAGCATTTTTTTCAATTTCTTCCCGTCTGCCGTAACGGTTTCTTTTACTTTAACCCCCATCCCGGATACCTCCCGCCGATAGGATGGATACTGTGCAGCTCCTCCTTAGCTGAAGGAACTGCATCCCATACACCGTAAGTCCATACTCGGAATCCAAGGCAGTATTTCCAGTCTGACTGTTAGAGAAAGACACGGAAACTTTCCCTTCTGAAACCGAAGAAATCCCTATCGTATCCCCGACTGTTCCCAGCCTGCTCTGCTTCCCCAGTCCAGCTAATTTCATTTTATGGGCTGCCAGATAAGCAAGCGCCTGTTGGTATAGCCTCCCAAATTTCTTTTTACTGACTAGCGGCTCTACCATGGACAAAAATACCTGTACCGTACTCTCTTCCACTTCTGAAAACTCCGTCATCGTAGCCCGTATCAGTCCCAACGCTTCCATAGCCTCACCGCCTTACTGCCCCATGGCCTCCAGGATTTTTTCTTTCAGTACATCCGAGGTGTCATCGTCGGCCACTTCCAGCCCCATTCCTGCCGCTTTCGCTAATAGATCCGGCTTTTTCATGGCTTTGACTGCTTTTATTTCTGCCTCTTTTTCTATCTTTTCCGCCGCCTCCTGCCCGGCAGCCTTTTCCTGCTGCTTTTTATACTGGGCAACCGCCTCTTCTGCTATCCTGCGCCGTTCCAAATCACTGATACCGCCTGCTGCCACGGCAACATCCAGCTTTCCGTCGGCTAACATCCCTTTTTCCAGATATCCGATAATGGAAGGATGTGTTTCGTAGCCCTCCGGCAGTTCCATCCGGTATCCTGGGAGCAAAGCCTCCCCCTGAATACCAATAATTTTTCTTGATTTATTGATAACCTCCATCTGGCACCTCCTTAAATTCCATACGCCAGCAACATAGACAACGGGTAATAAATAATCAGACCCGCCGTCCTTGCTTCACAAGGCACTTCCGTCTCTAACTTCGTCACCTGAAGCGGGTACTGGTAAAATGGCATGGGAATCTCCAGGCTGAATTTTTCTTCCTCCTTCGTATACAGGAAAGCCACGCTCTTCCCGCTGGTATTGATATCCGTTGCCGTATCCTGCAATTCTGGCATGGACTCAAAATTTTTCAGATAAGGGGCGTTCTTTTTAATGAAACTAAGAATAGTCGTCTCCGTATCCGGAATCCTCCGGTTCGCCAGATCCATATAAATATAGGACGGGAGTGCCAGGGTATCCGGTTTTTCCACAGACATCGTAATCTTATCAATAAACGTCTGCATTCCGGTGATATCCTCTAAAATCTGGTCTGCCGTTTTGTACTTCCACTCTGTATGTTCTTTTGCCTCGGAATCTCCATTGCCCTTCACCATCACGGTAGACAGGGTGTAGATCGGGATATCGTTCCCTTCTGAAAAAATCCCGATCAGGTGATTCTCCTTATCCCCTGCAAAGGCAATCTTATTCACCACATAGTCCGATGCCCTTCTGGCCGCCGCACCTTTCCGGGCGTCCAGGTTTTTCCCGGCCATCCGGGCAGCCCTCATCTCCTGCACGTTGTATCCATAGCTATCACCAACGGATTTAATGCTGGCCGTGTGGGCTTCCCCTTTCACGTCAACCCGTGGAAGATCCGTCGCATAGTTATTGATAATCGAAGCCATCCCAGTAATGTCATAGTTATAGTAGGTAGTTGTCTCTGCCCCTTCCGGAACCTCTGACGTAATCGGGAAATACGTCAGGGCAGAAAGCTCCGGGTATTTCTTGTCATAGGTCTTTGCCTTTACATAGTCTAATTCACGGGCAAAGAATACGGTTGCCGATTCCGCACTGTCAAAACGCAATTCTTCACTCCCTGCCATCGACCGAATCAAAGGCGAACCCTTCAGCACACTGTAATCATCCATGTTAAACTCTTTCATCCGTTAATCCCCTTTCTTCTCTTTCTTTACTGCTCGCCTGCTGCTGGTGCTGATACTGCTATAGAACCCTGGTAAAACTCGGCATTGGCAATCCCGTCGTCCGTCTCTCCCAGGAAAACGGCGTTTACTGCTACTTTCGTAGCAGAATCGGCAGAAGTCGTAAAGCATCCAGCCTCTTCACCATCCGTAATCAGGTAAACGGCCTCCTTATAGGCTGGAGCCGCTTTCTCCCCGGTTTTTACCCATACACGGCCATGCTGCAGGCAGCCAATGGTTCTTTTGTCCCCTATTACTACCTTGTTTTCCCTATCCATTTCTACCATAGCGGAATTATGAACCACCACGCCTTCAAAATCTCCTGCTGCCGAAGACGCAGCAGGAAGCGTTACATCCGTCCCTTTGTTTGTGCCAACTACAACGCCAACTCCAAACGATATCTCGTTCCCTTCCGCCTGCCGGGTAGCTACCTCATGGGCGGATAAATCAAACAACCCGCCCGGAACCCCTTTCGGGAAGCTAAAACTATAAGTCGTCTGTACTGCCATTCCCATCACTCTTTTCCTCCTATCATCCTTGCGATCATGCTTTTACGAGCTGCGCTGGATTTGCTTTCCTCCCTGGAATCCTTGCGGAAGCTGCCAACCGCCATGCTCTGGAACTGCCCGTCCGTGCTTTTCCTGTCCTGGTAAGACTGCTTTGCAATGTCATAGGCAGCAGTAATATAGGCATCGCTCTTCCCATCCAGGTTTATCTTCGGGTTGACCGCCCGGATAATACGCTTCCTGCCCTCCATGACCGGCAACCCTTCTATACCATCCAGGTGCAGCCTGTCCGCCATACGGCATACGTCTAACCGCTCCTGGATGATTTTATCTACTGCATCCATGTTTACCTTCTCCTCCTTTTCCTTGCCCCCTTCTGCTTCAGGAGCCGTTCCGCCCCTCTTTTCCGTCTGCTCTTTTTCTTCCTCCTGCCCTGTCTCTTCATCCCCATTCATGTCATGGGCAGCTTGGAGACGGTCAATCTCCGCCAGGAGCAGGTCAATATCAGAATCCTGCTCTGCTATGACTTCCTCCGGAGCCCTCCCGCCCCTGTCAGAATCCCTCTGCTTCCTATGCTCCCGAACCTGATCGGCAGGGCTCTTTCCGGCCTCCTCACTGCTCTCTGCTCCCTCTTCCGCCTCATCTGTACCACTCCCGGTTGCCTGGTTTGCCGCCTGCTGGGCTTTGAACAGCGCAACCGCTGCTTCCAGCTCTTCCGGGGAAAGACCTGCCCCTTCACTTCCCTGGGTTTCTTGATAGCCTTTTGGATTTTCTTGTTCCATCCTGTTCCTTCCTCCTTCTGGATTGTTTATACCAACATCTTTACGGTCAATGTTCAGCCTGGCTGTCTCGCCTGCCCTTGCTTCACTGACTAACGCAAGATGGTTGATCTCAATATTTTTCTGAATACAGTCATACTGCTTCCCCTGGTAAACGCCTGGGGTTTCTTCTTTATCCACACTATAGCCCAGGGACAGTTCCTTCAGTCCACAACGTTTCAGGGCGTTAGTATCGTGGATGATGATTTCACAACGGACGTTTTCCCCGTCGCGGAAGCCCTTGCCCATGATTGTCCCAATCTGTTCTTTATGAACGTTTTCCTTATCTACTTCCCCTGCGTCATGGGTAATAATGATAGGCTTGCCCTTATAGCTTTCTAAGGATTTTTCGTCAAATACATCCTCTGGCAGCCGTAGCTCACGGCGGATACTCCCGTCCTCGTTCTGATACTCAAAAATACCACAGGTCGTTACAATCGGATGGTCTACCAGGTAGCCCTCTGCGGTATAATAGGTCTGGTCTACGGAAATGCTGTCCGCCTGCACCACTTTTTTGTGCTTTTCTTTTTTCTGCAACATTTCCTTTATCTCTCCGTCCGTTTTCTTGTTTTTATCTATCTGCATAGCAACCTCCTTCCCTTCATACCGGCAAATCCAACGTAGCGATGTCTATGACGGGAATCGCACAGCAGCGGCACTGATAATCCTGCCCCGGATGGCATTTACGCCCTTTTTCCGTTTCCGGCGGATCGTCCCAGCGGAATGGCCTCCCGTCCAGTTTCTGATGGCTTTTCCTGACGCGATCATCCCATGATGTAGACCAGGTATAGCGTTCAATACCTGCCTCCTGCTGCTGGCGCTGGGTAATCGCTGCGTTTAGCTTCGCCGTCTGGTCTCTGGCAATCAACATCGCATGACGTTTATCCATTCCATACTGCTTCTGGATTTCCTTAATAATATCCGTCGCGGTTTTTCCTTCCATGTAATTGTCATACACCAGTTCCTTCATCTTATCCAAAGAAGCCTTTGGTACAGTGCGAATCAACTCTACATTTTCAGACACCCATTGCTTTAGCAGCACCTGGTAAGCATCGCCGGAATAATAATCCTCCAACAAATCTATCCCAAAGGTCTTGCGGATTGTTTTTTTCCACTCCTTGACGGTCAATTTATGCCCAAACCCTGCCAGCTCTTCGATCTTTTTCCGTAGCCCGAATGTCCCCAACGCCTGTTCCAGTTCCCCCCGGATCAGGCGGAATACCATGCGGAGCCGCTGAAATGTATTGTCCAGACTGATGAAGCGGGATAGACGACGTTTCCGGTTGTATTCCTTTTTGGAATCCATCTGAAGATCTGGGATATCCTTTTCTGTCAGGATATCCTTCAGTTCCGGGAGATGCCTGACAATTACCTGTTTTTCCAGAGCCATGTAAGCGCTCGCAACCCGCATATACTCCCGTTCCATGCTGTCCGGGTACTTTGCCCGGTAGTTCGCTTGGACAACCTGCTGCCCCTTTGCTTTTTTCTTTAGCTGCTCCCGGAGCAGTTTCTTCCTGCGTGCATCCTCCACAATCCCCATCCCCTCTTCCTTGTTTTCGAGCAATCATTCCAGTCTAAGCTTGAATTTAAGACAACAAAAAGAACGCCCTGTTCAGAAGGCGTTCTGATTATCTGTCTATATGGTAATCTCTTTTCCAGCGAAAAAACTGATTGCTTTTCTACCAAACTTATGCTATAGTAAGGATGAAAAGGGAAAGCCAGGGAAGCGGCCTACCCTCAAATAATGTTGTGGCAACCGCTAAAAGCGGTCAGCCGTCACTATTGCAGTAGTGGCGGCTATTTCTTTTTGTCCTTGAAGATCGTATAACATACGCCAACAAGGGCAACAATGAAAGTACAAAATTGGAATAATTCCGCATATGTAACATACATTGTTTTGCCCTCGTTTACGAGGGCGTCCCTCCCTTTCTTTCGTCTGGAGGGCTATCCTCTTATCTCTAAGAAGTTCCCTCCGAAGGTGGAGGGTAAGCCGCCTGGCTCCCTGGTTTTCCCAGCAGGATTTCTCCCGTATTCATTCTAACATACCTGTCCCGTTTTTCAAGTATTATTTTTATTTCAGCATTGCAAAAGAAAAAGCCCTGCGTTTTGCAAGACTTTCTGTTATTTGGTATTTACCCTATTTTTCGTCCAGAAACAAATCATCTACCCAACCACATATCGGACATTCCTCAAAAACGTCTTTTTCCTCAAAATGATATTGTTCACATACCGGGCAAATGGTTTCATCCATCGTCTAACACCCTTTCTGCCTCAAACATGTCCAACATTTTTATGCAGCTGGGAATACTTTATATCAGCAATGGAGGTTGCTACTAGACATCGTTGTGTTTCCTCATCTTTGTCCTCTGGCAACTCAAGCAACTCGTCTGCCTCAATATAAAAACACTTCTCTCGAACATCTGTCCATTCTTTCTTGGACATCTGTTCGATATCCTGCTCTTGAAGTCCTAATTCTTTTTCTAAAAAGTTTAATTGCCCTTCTGTAAGATTAAGACTCATTTTTTCTCCATTTCATGGTACATTTAATTCTGCAAAGCTTGTATCTACGATTGATACTGCTATAACGCAACGTTCTGTCCATTCTTCTGCATCATCTATGTCTTTTCCTTCTTTTTCCATATTCAAGAATTCTTCTGTTTCAATTTCAAAACACTTTTCTCTGACAGTATCCCATTCATCAAAAGACATCCTTACAATTTCTTCCCTTGTTATATTTAATTCTTTATTAAGAAAATCCAGTTGCTCTTTATCTAAGCCCATTCACAATCTAACATCCTTCCCCTATCAAATTTGAGTTACATATTCTTTTAAGTCAGCCTGTATCTTTGCTATCAATACTTCTTCTGGTAAAGAATCGTCATATAGGTCATCATCCTCAAAACGATTTAGTCTGGCTTCCTCCTCATTTTCTGCATATTCGATCACATAAACATCTGAAAAATGATCAACACGGTAAAAACCACCATCTGGTCCTTTATAACGCATTTCCTTTCCATAGGAATATTCCATTTCAAAAGGTTCAAACCCTAGCCCAGCAAAGAACTTACTTTGATCTATTACCATACTGACACCTTCTTTTAATCTTCTTTCAGATTTCCGTTCATGTCATATTCTTTCCTTCTCAAACAGAGCCATGCAACTGGGAATACATTATATCGGCAATAGAAGCAGCAGTATTGCACCTCCACCAGTCAATTTCTTCTCCTGTCTCTTCCTTTAATGCCTCTTCCACCTCAACATCAAAACTATCTTCTCTAACCTTATGCCACTCCTCCAAAGTCATTCGGGAAATATCTGCTTCCTTCAGAGAAAATTCGCTTTCCAGAAATTTTAATTGATCGTCCGTGAGATTAAGATTCATTTTTTCCCTCCTTCAAATCCACTACACTAACTAAAATTCCACTATCCGATATAACAAATCGCCATTTCCCCTTTTGTATACATTGTGTGTCTGGTTTATTTCCTGGATACAACATATCTGCTGTTGTCAATACATCTTTTACTGTTTCTATATCTGCTTTACGTTCCTTCATCCTGTATGCCGCATGAGCAGAAACACCTTTCATTTCTATCCCATTTACTGTAACAACACCTTTTATGCTTTTACTATACTCCCCAGCAGCCTTATAGTCAACCGTTTTCTCTTGCTTTTCCCCTTCATTTTTCTCCGAAAATTTTGTTTTATCACCTAAGGATGCCGGATGTCCTTTTACCACTTCTCCCTTTTCGTTAATCTGAACATGTTTCCCTTGTTTGGTCGTAATCCATTTATCATCATTCCTGTAACATGGTTTAAACTGTTTCACCAGTTCCTGAATAGAACACTGAAACGGAAGAAACAAATCCTGCTTCAAAAGCTCTGAAACTTCCTCAAACCTTGCCTGTTCCATTTCAGAATTCAGGCAAACTGGCTCCCCAAAAAACTCCGTACACAAAAACACCTGAGACGGGCAGTATTCCGGCGGCATTTCGGAAAGCACAGTAAACGGAATAAGTTCCGCCACATAGATTCCAAATTCCTCCCTGGCCTCTCTGACTGCTGCCTCTTCTGGCCGTTCCCCTGGTTCAATATGCCCGCCTGGGCCGCAGAGCAAACCAGTATCCTTGCGGTTTCCTACCAGGATTTTCCCGTTTTTTATCACAAGAACCCCGCAGCCGGTAGGGGCGATAGCATCCAAGACAGGTTCTTTTCCTTGCCCAAGGACAGATTCTGCTGACAGGGCAGTACCAGATGTTTCCTCCGATTCCCCTTCTGGAAAAGGTTCCTGTAATTCTGCCCACTCTTCCCTTTCACGGAGAATATCGTTCACCATAAACTCCCCACCTTCTGCTAGCCGTTCCCTAACTTCCGAAGCATCCAGAGCCTGCATGTCCACATACACCTGCGCTGCCTGTGCTTTTACCAGTTCGGTATCCGCCTTCACCTTACTTACCTCTGCCTGTTCTTTTTCGCTAAGGCTCCATAATGGCTGAAACTCCAATTTAAACTCCGGGATTTCTTCCAGTTCCCCCTTGTATTTCCCCGCAGCCAGGATAACATTGATCAACGTCCCTAAGTTCCTTTTGAGGTTCAGCTTCTGTATCTTCCTGACAAATGTATAATAGTTTTCCATGTCGCCATCACCCGTAGCATTTTCGCCCGCTGGGGATCGCCCGAACAGCTTTGTCTGTGGGATGTTCGTAACGGCGGACAGCATATTGCAGGCAGCGTCGATGACGTCCTTGACTCCCGAAAAAGTTATTGTTTTATAGTCGTAGTCCTCCCCATCTGCGTCAATGGCTATGCTGTTGATTAGCCCCTTAGCCATATCAATGATCCGCAGCCGCCTTAATACGATATCTTCCCCTTCGTCTGTATCCAGGAGGGCAGCAAGGCCATTCATCCGGTAAATAGCCTGGATCGCCCGGTCTAACAGTTTCACGCCGTTTCCGTGCGACGTGACTGCCTCCTGCAAAGCTTTATGAATCCTGACATATTCCGGTAAGCCAAAAAAGCGGTACTCTGTCCGAGTACTGGACTGCGGCAGCTCCCCATTTTTAAACAGCAGGCAGCGGCTCTCATGGACACGGAAGGTATGGCCATACACCGGGAATATATCATAAAATTCCGGCATCCCGAACTTTACCCTTCCTCCAGAACCCTGCCCTTCCCTGCTTTGCCTATAAATGCTGTTGTAGTCTGGGGATACCAGCGGCCTTTCAAACACAAGCAAATCATCAATCCCCCGGATCCCGTCCCAATCCACCGGATCGGACAGCTTCCCGCCATCATCCATCACCATAACGATTAACGCCCCACCGTACAGCCTAGACCATTTCATGGCAGCAGAAGCCTTCTGTTCAAAATCCAGTTCTTCCAAAGAATCTTGGATAAATGCCTCAATCCCTTCATCCGTAATCCCATAAGTAAAACCGCTGCTGGCTGCATCCTCCGCCGGTATGTCAATAATCTTTGAAAAAAGCCCGTTCTCCTCATAATTTAAAGTAAGCTCCATGTCTGTTACAGGCCCTTCGCTTTGGAAGCGGTACTGCTCTGATGTATCGTCCCTAGTTCCATATTTATTCATCAGATTGATATAACCGTCTGCCCGCGCTTCTTTTTCCCGACGTTCTTCCTCCACTCTACTACACCTCCCTAAGTAGCCAGGCTTCCAATGTTGAATATCTTTTTCTCATAACAGGACAGGGCTACGGCGTCTGCCCTATCTGGGGAAGGAATCCCTCTTTTCTTCATCTCTTCTTTACTTTCCAGGCGCATCTTCCCCCGGCTGGTCAGCCGGTACTTCCGGCAGGAAAGCTGTGCAACCAAATCATTATCGTTAGGAAGGTGGAGTTCTTCCAGCAGGAGTTTTTCTTTTACCGTACCCCAAAGGTAGGTTGTCATGTCATCATACATATCACAAGCCTTTTCTTTGCTATCCCCCACTGCTTCCTCCGGGACTTTCCCTGCTGCATTGACAGGGACTATCACCATCCGGTTCAGCTTCTCCTCTTGCTTGACTTCCTCCAGGCGGTCTGTCACCCCTCCGCCCAGCCCACAGTCGTCGATGTTCACGAATATTTTTCCATGATATATTGGATATTCCGCGACTGCTTTCCGGTATAGCTGAACCACCTTTCCTACTGTTGTCATCAGGCTCTGCCCACGAAACGTCACTGGAAGGGTAATGCTGCCGTCAACATTTTGGGCGATTACTGTTTCATCCCCTCCGTATCTGGCCACATCCACACCAAATGCAATTCTTTTGGGTAATGCCTTTTTTTCCAAATCCAGCATACAACCCTGTTCAATCAGGGACAGCATAATCAGCACATCATCTTCCTGTTTCGGAAATTCTCCAAAAACACGAACTAGAACTACATTGCTGTCCTTGCCATACTTCCGTATAAGAGAGTCTATATTCTCTTTATTGGTTCTTGGGCTGTCCATGGAGGATACGGTATGTTGTTTATAAAGCGTCCTATCCGTATGGAAAGCGTCAAAAAAAGTGCCGGAAGTCTTTGTCGGGTTCCCGCACAGCAGCAGCTTGTTATTTTCTCCGGAAAGGGTACCAAGTATCGCCTCCATAATCGGATCGGCAACGCCAGACGCTTCATCTACAATGAACAGCATATTGTCTTCGTGAAAGCCTTGCATATTCTCCGGCTTGGTAGCAGTTCTGGCGACTGCGAACCAGCGTTTTTCATTGCCAATCATGTAAATATAAGTTTTCGTCCATTTTAAAAGTTTAGAAAGCAAAACAGACCTGCTCATCCATTTGCTGACTTCAGACCAAAGGACATCATGTAGTTGTTGTTTTGTTGGTGCAGTTGCCACAATTCTTGGATACGGAAAGCAGCAGAGAAACCATAACAAAGCTACTGCCTCCATACCGGTCTTACCTACTCCCTGACCGGACTTAATTGCCACTTTCGGATTCTTTGCTAAATCCAGCAAAGCCGTCTTCTGCCAGTCGTCCGGCTCGAATCGTAGCACTTCTTTCGCGAATAAGACAGGATTTTTGCGATAAGCTGGTATTTTCTTTCGGAAGAACTGCCTTCGTATATCTCCTGAAAGTTTACTCATCGTCGTCTATCCCTTCTTCTGAAGTAGCCATAATCCAATCATCAACCATTTTATCCTCTTTACCCTCTCCTAGTTTTGCCTTCAAAAGTGCAACCTCTGCCTGCTGCCTCTCCGTCGCAATATTCATATGGTCAGATAACCATTGCAAAGCTTTCATCCGGTCGGATAGCTTAATTGATGCCCCGTCCTTTCCCTGTTTAACTTCAGATAGAATCGTACCATCCACTTCTGCACTACTTTTAAAACGAACCACATTCTCCCGTTTCATCAGTTGCCGTTTCTCTCCGGTTTCCTCATCCTTTACCTGAACCGGTCCGTACTTTGATAAAACCGGAACATCCTCCGAACCAAATTCTATGTAGTCGGTGATATCAGCAAAGGCAATGTCGAGATATTTTTGAAAGATATCTTCCTCGCTTAGCATTTCCCTGTTCAGACGATTCTTCTTAAGGCGGGTAATCTCCTCTTTTACACCATCCTTTTCCAACAATCTATAGCCAATGGAAGCCGCTGTTGTATAATCCACCCCATAGGCTTTCTGATATGCTCTTGTTGCGTTAAAGCAACGTATGTAGTAAATACAAAAAAGCCGTTGTTTATCACTCAAGACCGCATTTTCTATCACTTCCTCTACTTCATCTGCTATATACTTTTTCCTTTGCGCTGTTTCTTTTGCAACGTTGCATTTCTTTTTTGCAACGTTGCAATCCCATCCTTCTCTATTCTTCCAGCTCCTCACAGTCCCTTCCGGAATCTCCAGCTTTTTTGCAATATCAGCAAGTTTCATTCCTGCCCGAAACAGTTTCTCTGCTGTTCTTTTTTTATCGCTTGCTGCCCTCGGCATATCACCACCTCTCTTCTATCTGCTTTTTAGCTATTTTTCATCCCTGCTACCTTTCAGCCTCTTTCTCCCTCGTTCTTTTCCGGCTTTTTACAAGCTGACAATACCTAAATCCACTCACATCTCCTTACCTTTTTATACGTATTGATTTTATACGTATCATGTGGTATGATACCAATAAGGAGGGACGCCACATGCCAATGAAACCACGGGAGATGGAAAAACTGATTCTTGCCGATGGATGGATTTTTAAGGGTCAGGAAGGTTCCCATAAACATTACGT
This sequence comes from uncultured Lachnospiraceae bacterium, assembly GCA_949155905.1. Taxonomy (GTDB): domain Bacteria; phylum Bacillota; class Clostridia; order Lachnospirales; family Lachnospiraceae; genus MGBC131033. Next base: position 8,961 of record CASCWU010000028.1, on the reverse strand, counting down.
ACATCCAACAAAACCGGGAAAAGTTACAATCCCATTTCACCAGGGCAAGGACTTAACCAAAAAAACCGAAAATTCCATCAAAAAACAAGCAGGGCTTAAATAATCCCACTATCTGTAGTTCTTTCCATAAATTAGGAGGTGTATGATATGTTATCCATGTATCCAGCTTGCTTCTTTCATGAAACAGACGGCTATTCTGTTGTATTTCCAGATCTCAACTGGCTGGCAACCCAAGGCGATTCCTTTGAGGAAGCCATGGAAATGGCTGTCGATTGTTTAGCTGGCTATCTTTATACTTGTCAAATGGATGGGGACACGATTCCAAAGCCATCCAAGCTATCCGATATTGACCCACAGGCTATCGCAGCAGAACTTGATCCGGATGTACCTATGTGCGAGTCTTTTGTTAATATGGTTTCTGTAGACGTAGCTTCCTATGCAAAAGAACATTTTGAAAAATCCGTTAAGAAAACCCTTACCATTCCAACATGGCTGAACCAGGCTGCGTTAGAAAAGGGTATCAATTTTTCCCAAGTATTGCAGGAAGCTCTTCTTTCCAAAATACAGGCATAACCAACAGAAAACTGCCCCTATCACTTAGATGTAGGGGCAGTTTTCTTATTTACTGAATACTTTCTCCTCTCCTGATTTCCGTTAAAAGAAGCCCCGGCGAAATGCCAGGGCTTTAAACGGAGGACTGTTATGGTAAGATATTTTCTTCGTACTTCTCATGATACTATTATAGCACTTTAAAATGTGATTTGTGTGAAAGTTGCAAATGCTTTAGAAATTTTTTTAGATATCCCACTTCTTTCCATATTCATTTCCTTTGCAATCTCCGACTGCTTCATCCCATCCAAAAACCGATATCGGAAAATCAACCTCAGTTCCGGCTCGGAAATCTGTTCCACAAACTGCTCGATCTCCAGCTTTTTTTGTTCTGCCTCCAGCAACTTCGCCTTATACCTCCGTATTCGTTCCATGCTGGCTTCCATCGCCTCTGGCTCGTACATCTCCACCCCTACATGGGTTTCTATGTAAGGGAACTCCTTCATTGAACCCTTCACCTTACCGCTGACTACCGGAATCTCCCGGTTCTGCTCCTTCTCGAGCCGCTGCCGGAGGTCGTCCACTTCCCGGCACAGCTTCCGGTAGTCTTTTAGTTCCTTTTCTGTCATTGGTGGCCTCCTTCCCTATCTGTTCTCGCTAATGCTCATTTCAATCATTGCCCATATGCCCACCACTTTCATTCAATGCCGCCAGGTTTTACAAATTTAATGGCCCATCTACATGCTGCTGCGTTTGCTTCATGTATGTGTAGCAAAACTAATTTATTCCTTTCGTCACATTCTGCCGCTCTTGATTCTTCAAAACTAACCATTTCTTCCAGCCCTTCCACAACCTTATCCACATCATAGGCAGTAGGCTGGCTATCCACGATTTTACACAGTTTATTAGCAAACGCTGCATCATACCCATTTATGACAGTTACTGCTGTAATTTGCTGTTTCAATTTTTCTGCGTCAATCAATCTCATTTTTCTCGCCTCTTTCTTGACTATTTCCTCTTGACAATACGTGCTATACGTGCTATGCTGTTTTTGTAAGGAGGTAGGATATGAAAGATAAAGACCTATTAAAACTTTTGAAGAAAAACGGATGGATGGTAGTCAGAATCAACGGCAGCCACCATGTTCTTCAAAAAGATGGGCAAACTACTGTAGTTCCCATACATGGCAAAGATGTTCCTATCGGCTTACTCAACAGTATTCTCAAGGAGACAGGGCTAAAATAGCCCTTTTCTCCTAAACCCCATAAAGGAGGCTATCATTATGTTATTTGTATATCCTGCAATCTTTCATAAAGAGGAGAGTGCCTATTGGGTAGAATTTCCTGATTTAGCAGGCTGCCATACCTATGGATCCTCTGTCACAGAAACGATGGAAGCAGCACAGGAGGCTCTGGCCGCCTACCTTCTCACTCTTTTGGAACAAGGAAAAAACATTGCAGTGCCTTCCGATATCTCTGCCATTCGTGCAGAAGATGGTTTTACCTCTCTTGTATCCTGTGATATTAACCAATACAAGGACACGAGGGCAGTGAAAAAAACCTTAACCATACCATCCTGGCTGAATGAGCGTGCCATTTCCATGGGAATCAATTTTTCCCAGGTATTACAAGAAGCTCTTCTCTCCAAAATTCAGGTATAATCAATAGGCTATTGCCCCAACCTATCCAGACGTTGGGGCATTTTTTCCTGTCTTTTTTGCTTTCAGCAGCTTCGTATCATCGTACCAGTTGATTCCTCCTGCCCGGAAGCGGATAGCCGGCTGCCTCATGTAAGCCTTTTTGATAGCAACGATTACTCCCGCCTGCTCTGCTACCTCAATTTTTACTTCCTGTCGCTGCATGACTTCTCTCTCTCCTATCCAATCAGTTCCTCTAAAGACATCTGTCCCGGAAGCATTTCTTCCTCCTCTGTCTCCTTCTCGCATTCTTCTCCCCACTTTGCCAGCAAAAGCTCCAGAGCGTCTACATAAATCCTTTGTCTTTGTATCATCAGGAAGGGAACTTCTAACTCCTTGTACTCCTTCAAATCCTTTTTGCACTGATGGAGCAGGTTCTGGACATCCCAACTGGTATACTGCTCTGGATTGGATTCTTGCTCTGCTCCTGTTTTCTCCAGCCCGTCTGCTTCCAGCTTTTCCTCATACCCCATACACCCGTCAGCCTGTGTCTTTTTTCCAAAGCACTTGCTACCATGTTCACAGGTATCACAAAGCATTAGTTCTGATTCCTGCTGCCCCTCTTCCACCTCCCAGAACTCTGCCTCTATGATTTCCGTTTCTGCTGGTTCTTCGTGCTGCTGCTCCTGCCGCTCTTCTGGCAGCGCTTCCTGTACCGTTACAGGGACTTTCTTTTTCTCTTCTTCGTCGTGTTTCTTTGCGACGTCGCAACAAGTATCCACACTCTCCGGCTTTTCCTGCCCTCCGATATCCCGGTTCCTTGCGACGTCGCAACGGTAGTAGCAAAGCTTATACCTGCAATCCAGGCAGCAGGGATCTGGTTCCTGGCTCCTTTCTGTTACCGGCGCCAACTCCGGGTGCAGGAATTGGCACTTTTCCCCGTATACCCCTTCCTCTATTGTTTTTCGCTTTTCTTCTCCCATCTGCGTACAAGGGAAGGGGTTCCCGCAGGTTGCCGTCCTGCAATATCGCTCCTTCTGCCGTATACTGCAAGGACGGGCGCAAAGAAAACAAGAGTATTTCCCATCACCACATCCAGGTGTCGTCAAGAAGAACCCCTCTGGATAGACCGTTTTCGGCAGTCCATGAAAGGAAAGCACTTCCTCCTGCTTCTTTTTCATTGCCCGGATTTCCTTTACCGTCGTTTCCTGTGTCACCTTCTCCAGTTCTTCGTCTGGCAGCCCTAACATCTCCTGCAGCTTACTGACGCCCATCCCGATATACCGTTCTGCCATATGTTCTCCGCCATCGATGGAGAAGCGGGCGTTGATCGCCATAAACCGGCTTGCACTAGAGGCGCTTAGACCATACTCCCCCTTGGCAAACTCCCATATGCTGGTATAACCATCCTCGGTGAAAAGCGCGTTTTCGCTCACCTGCCGGAGTAGGTAGCCCACCAGGAAAAAGTCCTCGGCTGCGCTGTTTAAATGCCCTCTTATCGCAGTCTTTAAGTCCTGATAATCCATCTGACCTTCCATCTGTTTCTCCTCCTTCCTGCTTCCTTCACACCACTTCCAAAATCCCTTCCCGTACCACATCCGGGTAGCGGAAGGATTCCGTCATACCATTCCCATACCGCACACTTAGGATATGCGGATAGCGGCCTGTCACGACAGCCTTTCTCCTCCGGGAAACCTTCCCCCAGGTCGTTTCCACCTCTCTCTGGTGAACGATCACCCTACGCCCTACCGTCAGCCGGAAGCAGGCTGCCCGATAAGCTTCCTCTGTCCAGAGGATACCACTCTCTCTTTTCATGCTGTTTTTCTACCTTCCTCCGATTTTCCCATTATCCACATCGTCTGGCCTGTACCGCTTCTCTATCCACAAGACAGACCTTACCCATCCCCCGCCTGATTTTTTAGCAGCCTTTGCTCCAGGGTTTGGTAGTCTGTCTGACCATATTCCCGTTGTGGAAAAGCCAAAAACCGGTTATTTCCCTGCTGCCAGGGCTTCCCTTCTGCTTCTGGTCTCCGATATACCGCCGGCATATAGTCCATCCATGTGCCATCTGCCAGCCAGTTCGCCGGATGCTTGATAAACCGCTCTGCCGTCCCCCGGATTTGACAGGTCTCCGCATAATTCCGGGCAGCCTGAATAAGCTTGTCCTCGTCAAGCCCTTGTGTATGGTTCAGCAAAGATAAATACTCCTGATATGCCATTTGTCTCTCTACCTGTTTGGGGTAGAACTTCCAGAAGTCCGGAAACCTCGTCCCTGGCTCCTGCTTCTTGTCCCCCTGTCCTGGTGGCTTTCCGCTATCGAGGATTCCCGTCACGATCTCTGTATGACCTTCCTCGCGCACATGTGCGCACACACGCAGATCCTTTCTCTCTGTTTTATCATTACCATTATCATTTACATTACCATTATCATTATCATTATCATTTACATTAGGTTCTGGTTTGGTTTCCTCTTGGTTCTCCTTCGGTTCTGCTTCGGTTTCTCTTTGGTTCTCTTTTGGTTCTGGGCTGGTTTCCTCTTGGTTATTCTCTGGTTCTGGTTTGGTTTCTATCTGGTTTCCTTTTGGTTCTGACTTGGTTCTGGTTTGGTTTTCTCTTGGTCTCTGTTCGGCAGTTTCCTGACGCTGCTCTGCTTTTTCCCTTGGTCTGCCGCCTTTCGTGCCGTTTTCATACCGTTGATTGTTGGTGTCAATCTGAGGCCGTACCAGCGTAAACACGGTCCTTTCTATCCCATTCCCTTCTGGTTCCTTCCCATCCAGAGCGTAATCCATAATCGCGTGGAAACAGTTCACCTGCTGCTCTGCCGGAAGTTCTTTTATTGCATCATAAAAGCTCCGGTAAAAGATTGTACTATCTCTCATTCCTCCATGCCTTTCTTCCCTTTTCCCTGCCAGACCGGTTTTACCAATATACTGATAAACATCTACCCGTGTGAATTGACACACGGATTCGTTTTCCTGCCTGACAGGAGGCAAAAGGGATATTGTGATATGCTTGGTGCCTCTTTGATAAAAACCCCTGTTACGGGTTCCAGGCTGCCATCATCCGGGCTAGTTCCTCCGGCGGCAGCGTCTCAATCCCCAAATCCTTGCAATCCAGCATAATGCCGTCTATAAACTGGGACATTTCCTGACTATCATATTCACTAGAACCCTTCAGGAGCAGATAGGTATCCATCGCTATCCCATCCCTCCAGCCGGAACTGATACACTTTGCATGGATTCCAGCCCGTTCTGGTTCTTCCCCGGCAGGGAGAAGAAAGGAGAAATAGTTTCCTTCCTCATCCTGCCAGAAGCAGCCATACCGCTGCAACATCATTTCGTACACGGAATCCTTGTCCAAACCGGATAGCGCTGCTATTTTAGACATCAGCACCCAGGCATAGGCATTTGCGTCCAGGCTCCGTTTCCTTCTCCTCTGGTTCACTTTGATTTGGAGAGGCATGTCCCTTTTTGTCTTTTGGTAAAAGTTCTCCACGTCCCCGGAATCTACCAGGAAGCTAAGGATATACTTCCTGGTAGGAGGGTCAATGGTCAGGCTATACAGCTTTCCCTTTAATTCTTCCATCTTATCGCCCCTTCTCCTGGTAATCCGGCAGACCTTGTAACGTATTCCATACAGTCTCCAAATCCTCTGCCCTCATATCTGCAAATTTCTCCACATGATAAAGTTCTAAGAAATATTTGCTGCTCTTCCTTGTCCGGCAGATTTCCTCTAACACTGCTTTTACCAAGGCTTCTTTCTCTTTTACTACCCTCTGACCTCCGGCTGTTCCCTGGCTGCTGCCTCCCTGGTTTCTACCAGATGGGCTGTTTCCTCTTTGACTACCTGACCCTTTCTCCGTTCTCTGGGAATGGTCTTGCGGCAAGGCATCCGCATCTTTGTTATCATCCAAACAAAATAGCCCATTCAAGGCATATTTCCTGGCATAGCTGCTGGCAGCCCCGGTAATTTGCGACGCATCCATTCCCTTTTTTGTCTCTTCCTCACGGGCGCAAGCTGAACAAGATACTTGTTCCATACTTTCGGGGTCTGTAAAGACTGCGGTTGCTCTTACATAGATTCGATTGCCTACTGCCTCTATCGTATCTGTCACGACCAATACTGCTCCCACCTGTTTTAAAAGTGGCTTTGCTGCCTCCAGAATGGATTCCGCATTGCGGTAGTAATACTTACCAAAGATGTTATAGAGGTTCTTTGGCGCCTTCAATTCCGACTGCACGGCTAATAACTTCTGATAAACTTCCATCTTACCCATCCTCTGTTTCCTCCTTCTATCGAATCCGGATACTCCCGCCTTGCTCTAACTGTGTGGACAAAAGGTCCTCTGATTCTCTCTATTGTTCTTTCCTATTTTCCATGCTGCCGTTCTAAGCGCTCTGACAGTTCCAATATCTCCCTGGCATAACCAGAAAGTTCTTCTCGTCCCTCCAGCACCTCCCACACGCGAGAGTCTCCGTTATACACCATCAGCACAATCCCTGCGTCATGGTACTTCTGAAATAACTCCCGAAGATAATCTGCTGCCACCTCCATGTTCTGCGCTGGATCGGTTAAATTGCTCACACCCAGCTTGTCCATTCTGTCCACATGCCAACGCTTGGATACCTGCATGATTCCGATACAGCCTCCATTTCTCGCTTCTGCCTGAAACCGGCTTTCCCTCCAGCAAATCGCCTGAAGCAGCTCCGGGCAGATACCATACTCCTGCCCTAGCTGTTCCGATAGTTCTATCACATGCTCTGGCACCTCTACTGCCTCTGTCGTCTCTCCTGCCCGGACTGGCTGTGAAGCATACAGCAAAACCGCTGTTGCGGCAGCAGCCAGCATTGGCATAGCATACCTTCCTATCTTCCGCATGATATCCCCCTTATCTCCCTCTGCCCGTTTTTGCCAGGGCAGAACCACCCTTCCAGCTCCTGGCGACTCTGCTCGGCTTCCTCTCTACAGGTACATTTTTCGCCATAATCCAGATGTCCGCCGCAATAGGGGCAGATCTGATATGGTTTTCTGTTCCGTTTCATTTGACTTTCCTCCATTTTTCTGATATGGTAGTGGTAGTGTATTCCAAAAATTCACTACCTTGTCCCCGCTGGAGTTGCCGCTCCTACGGGGATATTTTCATTCCAACGAATGATCATCGTCGTCAGGCAATCCGGCCAAAGCTTTCCGCCGTGCTGCCCTGCTGGCTATCACAGAGACGTTATGCACAATCTGATCTATCTCCTCTTGTGTTTCCACAATCGCCCGTGTTTTAATAATATTTTGGGCTCCTGTAGGTAAATCCTTTACGAACTCCTTATGTCCATCTTCATCGTATCTAAGACGATAGCCAAACTGCACCATGAAGAACTGCTCCCGTTCCGTTGCTGGTCCTCTCATCTATGCTCACCTCCCATTTTTTCATCTTATGCTTTTCCGCTTGTCCGACTTGACAAGTTTAATCCCTCTCGTCAGCAAACCATAGCACCTTGCCATCGTTAATAATGGCTACTTTGCCTTTCATAGCATACATTTCCAGGCAATCCTCGATTGTGATTACATCTGGGTTCAATCTTATCCCTCCTTCCCTATTACCAAAAAACATTCCAAAACTTCTTCATAATCTATTTGCGTTTCAGTCTTTGTTGTGCTAAACTAATATATGACTTAACACGTCGGCTATTCTTTTTTCTACGCACTTTTACATCGTAATTTATATTATATCGACGTTAAAGTGCGTTGTCAATGTTTTAGGAGGTTACTTTATGAAATTTAATGAACGATTAAGACAAATCCGCAAACGTTCCAAAATTACACAAAAAACCATTGCTGATCACCTTGGTATTGCTCTACGAACCTATCAGCGATATGAAGAAGGCACTATCGAACCGCCCCTCTCTACTGCCATATCTATTGCAGCATACTTTGATGTTCCAATGGATTGCTTAATAGGAAACGGCTTCTTTTCTAATTGGGAAGAGGTTCTTTCTGTCAAGAAGGAAATTCTGGATGTTTTGTATGAACTTTATCCTTCTTTTTCCGAAAGACATGATCTGTATCATTTTTCCGAAGGCCAGCTTGCCCATCTCCTCCCTGCCTTATTTTCCAAGGTATATCTTGATGATAAAGGCAACATCATACTGGAGCCTTTTCTTCCTATTGAGGCTGACTTTTCTCCCGGAGCTGACGCTGAGGAATCCCAAACAGATCTTCCAAATCGTCCCAACGTTTAACGCTACCCGTAAGCTCTCCGCTCTCTAACCGTTGGTACATCCGGAGAGTGATTCCCAAAAATTCTGCTACCTGCTTCTGTGTCATGCCCGCCTTCTGGCGGGCTTCCTTCAGCTTCTTACGCATATTCTCCTTATCTTCCTGTTGAGGCCGACTTTTCTCCCGGAGCTTGCGTTGGGGAATTCCATACAGATCTTCCAGGGCATCCCATACCCTGATACTCCCTGGGGTTTCTCCCGCCTCTATCCGCTGATAAGTGCATAAATCAATTTTTAAACATTCTGCCACCTCTTGCTGTGTCATGCCCGCCCTCTGGCGGGCTTCCTTCAGGTTCTTTCGCATAACCTCTTCCCTTTCTGTTGCGACGTCGCAACTACTTAGTGTCAACTGTCTCCATCATCCTTCCCTTGCCAATGCAAACGCTTCCTCTGTCAACGCTTCCATATGCTCCATATGGTCATGTGCCATGTTGAACACTATATGAAGCGCCCCTTCAAACTCCTGGTAGCTATCAACCCCATTGTAAATGGCGTCATAAGTTGCCA